>CAYNUZ010000015.1:0-23129 GCA_964400385.1 uncultured bacterium
GTCTTGGGTATCCGGCTCACCCGGTCCGTGCTGCCGGCGGCCTCCTTGTTCCCGGCCAGCCGGCCGGCGGACTTCAGGGATGCGAGCGTCTCCGGCTCGAGGTTCACCCCGGTCCGGCCGGGGATGTTGTACACCACGAGGGGGAGGTCGACGGCGCGCAGCAGCGCCTCGAAATGGAGCCGGAGGCCCCGCTGGGTCGGCCGGTTGTAGTACGGGACCACCACGAGGAGGCCGTCGGCGCCGGCCTCGCGCGAGCCGCGGCACAGCTCCAGCGCCTCGCGCGTGCTGTTCGCCCCGGCGCCGGCGAGCACCGGGACGCGGCCGGCGGCGGCCTCCACGGTGACCCGGATGATCCGGAGGTGCTCCTCGAACGTGACGGTCGGGGATTCGCCGGTCGTCCCCACGGGCACGAGGCCCTCGACGCCGCCTTCGACCTGCGCGTCCACGAGCCGCCGCAGGGCGGCCTCATCCACCGCCTCGCCGCGGAAGGGCGTGACGAGGGCGGTCCAGGTGCCGCGCAGGCGGCGCGCCAGGTCAGCGGGGGGCAGGGGCATGGCGGCGGCGGCTCATTTTCCTGATTATAGGGGGTGGAAAACGCGCGCGCCCCGCACCACGCATGGTGCAGGGCGGCTCATTCCGGTCCGTGCTTCCCGCGGCCCCGCCTTCGGCGGGACGCGGACCCAGGACGCGGAGCGGCTGCGGGAGCCGGCCCCGGGCCGCCCCCGTTCGCGCTTCACACCGTGATCAGCCGGGGGCTTCCATGCCCATTCCCGCCGGGCGGGACCCGCCCGCGGCCCGGACACCGCCCGCCTCGATCACCGCCCGCAACAGCGCCCGGTCGTGCTCCCGGTGCTGCTCGTCGGCCAGCACTTCGCGGCACTCGCCGCACAGGAACTGCCAGTGCGAATACGTGACGTGGTCCTGCTTGCCGCACCGCTCGCAACCGCCTGCATTGAACTCTGCCGTCATGGTCATACCCGTCCTTCCACCCGCCATTGGGTGGCCTCGTCGAGGCGGACGCCATTGCCCGCCCCCGCACCGCCGCCCGCTGGGGGGTCATGCCGGTGTGTTATATAGAGGAACCATGGCGGACGGGGCGAAGTTCCTCAACAGCTTCTCGACGCGGGTCGACCTGCCGACCCCCGCCGGGCCCGTGTCGTATTTCAGCCTGCAGGCGCTGGAACAGCGCGGGGTGGCCCGGATTTCCCGCCTCCCGTTCAGCATCAAGATCCTCCTCGAGAACCTCCTCCGGCAGGAGGACGGCCGGCTGGTCGAGGCGGCGGACGTCGAGGCCCTGGCCCGGTGGGTCCCCCGGGACCTCCCGGAACGGGAGATCCCCTTCACCCCCACGCGGGTGATCCTCCAGGACTTCACCGGCGTGCCGGTGCTGGTGGACCTCGCCTCGATGCGGGACGCGGCGGCCGGGTTCGGCGCGGATCCCCGGAAGGTCAACCCGGTGATCCCCGTGGACCTCGTGATCGACCATTCGGTGCAGGTGGACGCCTACGGCTCGGCGCAGGCCCTCGGCGTGAACACCGCCCGGGAGTACGAGCGCAACCGCGAGCGGTACATGTTCATGCGCTGGGGCCAGCGGTCGCTCAGCAACTTCCGCGTGGTGCCGCCCGCGACGGGCATCGTCCACCAGGTCAACCTGGAGCACCTCGCCAGCGTGGTCGAGCGGCGCGACCGGGAGGGCCGGCCGCTCGCGTTCCCGGACACCGTGTTCGGGACCGACTCCCATACCACGATGATCAACGGCCTGGGCGTCGTCGGCTGGGGCGTGGGCGGGATCGAGGCCGAGGCCGCCATGCTCGGGTACCCGATGGCGTTCCTCCTGCCCGAGGTGATCGGATTCCGCCTGACCGGGCGGCTGCCCGAGGGCGCGACGGCCACCGACCTCGTGCTCATGGTGACGCAGATGCTGCGCAAGCGCGGGGTCGTCGGCAAGTTCGTGGAGTTTTTCGGGGCCGGGCTGTCGTCCCTCAGCCTCGCCGACCGGGCGACGCTGGCGAACATGGCGCCGGAATACGGGGCGACCATCGGGTTCTTCCCGGTGGACGACGAGACGCTCAAGTACCTCGCGTTGACCGGCCGGCCGCCGGCGGCCATCGGGCTGGTGGAGGCCTACTGCAAGGCGCAGGGGCTCTTCCGGACCGACGCCACGCCGGACCCCGAGTTCACGGACACCCTGGCGCTCGACCTCGGGACCGTGGTGCCGTCGCTGGCGGGGCCCAAGCGGCCGCAGGACCGGGTGCCGCTGACCGGGCTCAAGGCCAGCTTCCTGAAGTCGCTGACCGCCGGGGTCAAGGAGAACGGGTTCGGGGTCGCCGCGGACGCGGTCGGCCGCGAGGTGGGCGTGCAGACGAACGGGCACCGGACGCCCCTGCGGCACGGCTCGGTGGTGATCGCCGCGATCACGAGCTGCACCAACACCTCGAACCCCTCGGTCATGATCGCCGCGGGGCTGGTGGCGAAGAAGGCCGTGGAGCGCGGCCTCACGGTCAATCCCACGGTCAAGACCAGCCTGGCCCCGGGCTCGCGCGTCGTGATGGACTACCTCGATGCCGCCGGCCTGACCCCCTTCCTCGACCGGATCGGGTTCAACCTGGTCGGGTTCGGGTGCACCACCTGCATCGGCAACTCGGGCCCGCTGCCGGAGCCGGTGGCCGCGGGCGTCAAGGAGGGTAGCCTGGTGGTGGCCGCCGTCCTGTCGGGCAACCGGAATTTCGAGGGCCGGATCAACCCGCTGACCAAGGCCAACTACCTCGCCTCCCCCCCGCTCGTGGTCGCATGCGCGCTGGCCGGCCGGGTGGACCTCGACTTCGCGGCCGACCCGGTGGGGACGGATGCCCAGGGCCGCCCCGTGTACCTCAAGGACATCTGGCCGACCTCGCAGGAGGTGGCCGACCTGGTGGCGACGGCGGTGCGGCCGAAGATGTTCGCCACCCGGTACGCCGAGGTCTTCAACGGCGACGAGCTCTGGCGCGGGCTGCCGGTGCCCGAGGGCGACCGGTACGCCTGGGACCCGGCCTCCGCGTACATCAAGATGGGGCCGTACTTCGACGGCGTGACCCGCACGCCCGCCCCGGTCACGGACATCGCCGGCGCGCGCGTGCTCGCGGTGCTCGGCGACTCGGTCACGACCGACCACATCTCCCCCGCCGGTTCCATCCCGGTGGACAGCCCCGCGGGGAAGTACCTGGTCCAGCGCGGCGTGGCGCCGAAGGACTTCAATTCCTACGGGTCGCGCCGTGGCAACCACGAGGTGATGATCCGCGGCACGTTCGCCAACATCAGGCTGCGCAACCAGCTCGCGCCCGGGACCGAGGGCGGCGTGACCGTGAACCTGCTCACGGGGGAAGCCGCGACGATCTACGACGCCTCCCTCGCGTACCAGCGGGCCGGCGTCCCGCTCATGGTCATCGCCGGGAAGGAGTACGGGTCGGGGTCGTCCCGGGACTGGGCCGCCAAGGGGACCGCGCTGCTCGGCGTCCGCGCGGTGATCGCGTGCAGCTACGAGCGGATCCACCGGAGCAACCTCGTCGAGATGGGGGTGCTGCCGCTGGAGTTCCTGTCCGGCGAGAACCGCGAGACGCTCGGCCTCACCGGCCGTGAGACCTTCGCCGTCGCCGGGCTGGCCGCGGGGCTGGCCCCGCGCCAGCGGGTGACGGTCAAGTACCGGAAGGAGGACGGCTCCGAGTCGCTCTTCCAGACCGTCGCGCGGCTCGACACCAACGCCGACGTCGAGTACTACCGCCAGGGCGGCATCCTGCCGGCGGTGCTCCGCCAGCTCGCGGGCTAGCCCCGGCGCGCCCGGCGCGTCAAAAGAAGGATTTCACCGACAGCGTCCAGACGTTCAGCGTGTTCTGGATGCCGAAATCGTACCCCAGCAGCGCGGGCTTCCCGTAGGTCAGCTCCACCGAGGTGGACGGGCCGATCACCTGCCGGGCCCCCGCCGTGACCTTGGCGTGGGAGACCGGGGCGTACGGCACGTGCTCCCAGTCCCCCCGGGTCCGGACGATGGTGACGCCGCCCCAGAGGAAGAGGTTGAACGGGAAGTACTGCTCCACGCCGACCCAGTGGGTCTGGTCCAGCGTCCGCCCGCCCTCGCCCAGCGACCGGTCGCGCGTGGCCCGCTGGACCCAGGTGCCGTTCCAGTTCACGGCCAGCGCCGCCACCACCGGGACCTTTAGCCACGCGCCCTCCGTCCAGGACCGGTTCTCGATCCACAGCGCGAGGTCGCCGGAGCGCGTGACCCACGCGCTGAACTGCGGCTTCGCCTTCTCGTCGTTCCCCAGCCGCGCGCCGTCACTGCGCGTCACCGACCGGGCATGCGCCTCCCCCGTGTCCGGCTCGGTGAACCGGTCCCGCGACGCCCAGAAGTCGGTGCTCAGCCCCAGCTTGAGGTTGTTGCCGAACGACCGGTCGTACCACGGGATCCCGCCCAGGAGCCGGAAGGGCCCCCACCCGTCGAGGTTGAGGTCCAGGGCCCCGCCCTCGCCCGCCCAGTTCCCGCCCCACTGCGAGAAGTCCGCGTCGAACTGGTACCCGTACCGGGTGTAGTACGCGCGGCCGCTGAGCCGGCCCCAGGCCGGGAGGACCCGCGCCGCGGCGTACGTGCGGTCGTTGTGCGGCACGTCGTTGTTCCGCACCGGCACCGCGTCGCCGAAGGTGGCGCCGCCCTCAGCCTGGAGGCCGAGCGAGGCGGCGTCGCCGCCCAGCAGGGTCTCCGCATCCACCTCGCCGGTCCGCCGGCGCCGCGGAATGCCCTGGCCCGCCGGCTGGAACCGCAGCCAGTGGTCGAGCACGGTCGCACCCAGCCGGGTCTTCGGGGCCACCTCGCGCTTGACCCGCAGGGCCTCCAGCCCGACCGGGCCGAAGCCCGTGGGGTTGGTGTCGTGGTACCGCTCGTACTCGAGTCCGGACAGGGCGAGCGCCATGACGTCGAACCCGGCCACCTGCCCGGACGCCTCCAGCCCCGCGCTGTCCCGTCCGACGTTGTCGGCCTGGACCAGCGTGTTGACCGGGTTGTCGAAGGACAGGGCGGTGCGGCGGTAGAGCAGGCCGGTCCGGAACTCCCCCGCGTCCCACCGCAGTCCCGCCCCGTCGAGCGACAGCTCCGGGGCGCTGCCCCGGGGGGCCGTGAACCGGCGGCCATAGAGGTCCGAGTGGGCGCGGACGTCGGCCGACGCCTCGAACCGCGGGTCGGGATTCCAGCCGAGCTTCATGGCGGCGGTGCCGCGGGCCGCCCCGCGCAGGGTGACGTCGCCGGTGGACAACCCGTCGAAGTACAGCCGGCCCGGATCGCTGGAGTAGATCGTCAGCGACACCGCGGCGAGCTGGCCCAGGATCCGGTCGTCCACGACCCGCTCCCAGACGTGGACGTTGGTGAAGTCGAAGACCACCGTGTTCCAGCCGTGGCCGATCCACCGCCACGCACTGAGGTACTCGTTCCCGTCCAGGGTGTCGAGGTTTAGGGTCATCGAGGCGGACCGGCCCGCGTTGTAGACCTGGAACTGGAGCTGCCGCGCCCCCGCCAGCCGGGCCTCCATGCCGGTGAGCTGCAGCGTGACCCCGTCCGGCGAGGGCGGAAACTCCACGCGGAGCGACGAGGCGCCGTGGCTGACGACGGTGTGGTCGTCGGCGAAGGTGACGCCGGGGTCCCAGGCCGACCAGTCCGCGGCGGCGGCGCCCGCCTCGAAGCTCTCGAGCGGCCGCAGGTCCCGGTCCCGGATCCGCAGCTCCGGCGGGACGTAGTCGATCGCCCCCGCCGAGGCGGTCGCGTCCAGCCGCGCGTTCAGCGAGAAGCTCCCGGCCTCCACCAGCCCGGACCGCTCGAGACGGATGTTGTCGAGCTGGACCGAGCCCGTCATGGCCGCCCCCGGGTAGACGAGGACGCTGACCATGTTGACCTCGCCGCGGCCGACGAGGTAGCCGGTGGGCCGGTATTCCGAGGCGGCCGTGGACCACGCCGGGGCCTTGAATTCGACGCGCACGTCCCGGTTCCAGCCGGCCGCCAGCGGCGGGGTGAGGAACTCGTGGCCGAGCCACTGGTCCGTGGTCACCACCTTGACCGCGACCCGCACACCCTCCTGGCCGGGCGGGTTGTAGATATCGAGGAGCATCGCGCCGTACGGGGTCCAGTCCATGGACCGGTAGATGGCATAGGCCGCCTTCCCGCTCGCGGCGCTGGTGCGGAACTCGAGCTTGAGCGACCGCGCCCCCTCGGTGACGAGCGTGCCGTCGAGGCTCCGCCCGGTGGCGGCCGAGTCGGATTCGGCGAACCAGCCCAGCTCGCGCTCAAACCCCTCCCACACATAGAGGGACCCGGCGGAGGCCCGTGCCGCCAGCGCGCCTGCCGCGCAGGCCGCCAGCCGGCGTCGCGCGCGGCTCAGCGCGTTTCGCCCCGGACCAGGTCGGCGAAGGTCTCGCGGCGCCGGATCAGCCGGGCGTTCCGGCCGTCCACGAGGACCTCGGCGGCCCGCGGCCGGGCGTTGTAGTTCGACGACATCACGTTGCCGTAGGCGCCCGCGCCCAGAACGGCCACGAGGTCGCCCGTCCGGAGGGGCGGGAGCGCCCGGTCGAGGCCCAGGAAGTCGCCCGACTCACAGACCGGCCCCACCACGTCCGCGCGGGCGCGGCCCGCCCCCGGGCCGACCGCGAGGATCTCGTGGTGCGCCTCGTACAGCGCCGGCCGGATGAGGTCGTTCATCGCCGCGTCCACGATGACGAAGGACTTCCGGACCCCGCGCTTCATGAAGACGACGCGGGAGACGATGGCCCCCGCCTCCCCCACGAGGAAGCGGCCGGGCTCCACGATCAGCCGCATCGGCCGCCGGCGCAGCAGCGGCGCGACCCGGTGCGCCACCGCGCGCACGTCCAGCCGCGCCTGCCCGGGGCGGTAGGAGATGCCGAGCCCGCCGCCGATGTTCCGGTAGGTGAGCCGGATGCCGCGGCGCTCCAGCCGGTCCAGCAGTCCGTCGATCCGCCCCGCCGCCGCCGCGAACGGGGCGGGCGAGGTGATCTGGGAGCCGATGTGGGAGTGGATCCCGAGCAGCGCGATGCCGGGCAGCCGCGCCGCCTCGGCGAACGCGGCCTCCGCCCCCGTCCAGTCGATGCCGAACTTGTTCTCGTGGGTCCCCGTGGTGATGTACCGGTGGGTGTGGGCATCCACGTGCGGGTTGATGCGCAGCTCCACGGGGGCGCGCACGCCGAGGCGCCGGGCCACCCGGGCGATGGCGCGCAGCTCCGGGACCGACTCCACGTTGAACATGAGGATCCGCGCGCGCAGCGCGAGCCGGATCTCCTCGTCGGTCTTGCCCACCCCCGAGAAGACGATCCGCCGCGGGTCCGCCCCGGCCAGCCGCGCGCGGTACAGCTCGCCGGCCGACACCACCTCGATCCCGCACCCGGCCCGCACCGCCAGCCGCAGGATGCCCAGCGTCCCGTTCGCCTTCATGGCGTAGCAGACCAGCGGGTCGAACTCGGCGAACGCCCCGCGCACCTCGGCGATCGCCGACCGGATGGCCCCCGCGCTGTAGACGTACAGGGGCGTGCCGAACCGGCGCGCCAGCGCCGCCAGCGGCACGCGCTCGCACAGGAGCCTCCCTTGGACCCGGGGAAACGGTTTCATGGACGCCTATTGTACGGCTTGGGGCGCGCGGTCAGAGCACCCGCAGCTCGAGCGGGACGTGGTCCCCCGCCGGCCGGACCCGGATCACGCCGTGTTCCAGCGTGACGTCCGCGGTGCCGGTCCAGGTGGACGGCACCGGCGACAGGAAGGCGTGGAAGACCGCCTTGCGGCGGCCCCGGCCGGGCAGCGTGGCCAGGGTGGGCACCCCGAAGAGCCGGCCGAGCTTCTGCATCGCCTCACGCCCCTGCGCGAACGGCGAGACGCCGAACTCCATGCCCCGGGCGAGGGTGCGGCCCGACCACGGCGGCTGCAGGCGGTCCAGGTTCTCCTCCCAGTTGCCGGTCCAGGGGAAATCGGCGGTCTTCCAGAGGTACCCGCAGAGCAGCTTCAGCCGCGGATTCACCGCCGTGAGCCACGCCGACTCCCGGCCGGGCTCCATGAGCTGCGTGGTGAAGTCGCCGGACGCCTCGTCCGCCGGAAACACCCGCAGGTCGCGCGGCGCGCCGTCGGCGCCGGGCGCGACGGGCCAGGTGAATTCCCTCCCCGGCGGCAGCCGGTGCCGGCGGGCGAACGCCTCGGGGTTGGTGAGGCACCGGCCGGCGCTGAGGTCGAAGGCCGTGACACCCTTCTCGAGGAAGGGCGGGCCGAACGTCGCGTGCTCCTGCCAGCCGATCTCGCGCGGCGCGTCCCGCAGGTTCTCGACGTCGGTATCCACGCGCAGGACCGCGTCCCGCGCCGCCAGCGAGAGGGTCCGGCGCACCTTGAGCCCGGCATACGGCAAGTCCGCCTCGCCGTCCAGCCGCGTCGGTTCGCCCGCGCCGCCGTGCGCCGCGAACCGCCACGCGGCGACCGACGCCTCGCCGTGCACGGTCAGGCCGGCCGCCTCCTCCGCCTTCGACGGCCCGCCGAAGAAGTCGAGGCAGAGGTTGTGGCCCATGATGGAGGCGAGCAGCCGGCCCTCGGGCGGCCCGCCGTAGTTCGCGAGGTCCCGCGCGGCGGCAAAGGCCTCCGGCTCCATGGACGGCCATGGCACGTCCCAGAGCGGGTTCACGCCCGCGCCATTCCCGGCCTTGAGCTCCAGCGAGGCGAGGTGGCCCCCGCCCGGCAACACGCCGACGCGCAGCGTGTCGTTTTCCAGGTGGATGATCCGGCGGCCGGCGAGTGGCATCCCGGTCAGCCCTTCCAGAGGTCGATCGGCCTGGCGACCTTCCGGGGCGTGTACGGCCAGGTGATCTTCCGGCCGCGCCCCGCCGAGTCGTAGGCGGCCAGCATGATCTTCAGCACCTCGCGGCCGTCCTCGCCGGTCTCGACCGGCTGCTCCTTCCCCAGGACGCAGTTCACGAAGTGCTGCATCTCCTGCGGGAAGCCGTAGTTCCAGACCTCCTCGAACATGGTGTACGTCCAGCCCTTCGTGCCGCCGGACTTCTCGACCGCGTACCCGTACCCGACCTCGCTGTAGGTCATGAGCGCGTTGCCGTGGAGCAGGTCGGCCTTGGTGTGCCCCTTCGACCCGTAGATCTCGCAGCGGTCGTCCACGCCCCCGCCCTTGGCCCAGGAGTTCTCCGCCATCGCGATCTTCCCGCCCTCGTATTCCACGACGGTGATCGCGTGGTCCTCGCCCCGCGTCTTCGCCCTGTGGACGTACGTGCCCATCGTGGCGTAGACGGACTTCACCTTCGGCTTGCCCAGCACCCACCGGCCGTACTCGATCGAGTGGCAGCCCATGTCGAGCAGGACGCCGCCGCCCGAGCGGTTGACGTCCCAGAACCACGGCATGTGCGGGCCGCTGTGCTCCTCGGACTGCTTGACCAGGAAGGGCGTGCCCACGCCGCCCTCGTCCACCAGCGTCTTGGCCCGGACGTACTTCGGGGCGAAGAGCAGCTCCTCGGCGTACAACAGGAGGACGCCCGCCTTCCGGCACGCGGCGATCATCCGGTCGGCCTCGTCCAGGGTCCGGCAGAGCGGTTTTTCCACCACGACGTGCTTGCCCGCCGCCGCCGCGTCCAGGGTGATGCGGCAGTGCAGGTCGTTGGGGACGGCCACCGTCACCAGGTCGATGTCCCCGCGTTTCAGCAGGTCCCGGTGGCTGGTGTACGCGGACGGGATGCCCCGCGCCTTTGCGAACTTCGCCGCCTTGCCCGGCGTGGGCGACGCCACCGCCACGACCTCCGCGTCCGGCACGAAGTGCCGGAACGCGTGCGCGTGGATGTCCGTGATGAACCCCGACCCGATCAGCCCGACCCGCACCCTGCGTCCCATGGCCCCTCCTGGCACCCGCGCCACCGCCGGTGGCGTGGATGGTTGATGGTGATCAGCCCGCCGCGCCGGCCCCCCGGTCGCTAGACGTTGAACCGGAAGTGTACGACGTCGCCGTCGCGCATGACGTAGTCCTTGCCTTCCTGCCTCAACAGCCCCGCGTCCTTGATGGCCTGCTCCGTGCCGAGCTTGAACAGGTCCCCGCAGTGGTAGATCTCCGCCCGGATGAACCCCTTCTCGAAATCCGTGTGGATGACCCCGGCCGCCTGCGGCGCCCTGCACCCCTTCGGCATCGTCCAGGCGCGGACCTCCTTGGGCCCCGCGGTGAAGAAGGTCTCGAGCCCGAGCACCTCGTACCCGGCCCGGATCACCTTCGCCAGGCCCGGCTCGGACATCCCGTAGTCCTTGAGGAACTCCTTCTTTTCCTCGGCGGTCAGCTCGGCGATCTCCGCCTCGACCTTGCCGCAGATCGGCACCACCGGCGACTTGTCCCGGGCGGCGTAGGCCAGCAGCGACTGCACGTGCGGGTTGGCCTCCGGCTTCGCCCCGTCGGCATCGTTCACGTTCGCCACGAAGACGACGCGCTTGGCGGTGATGAGGTGGTACTCGCGGATCTGGAACAGCTCGGCCTCGTCCAGTCCCAGCGCCCGGACCGGCCGGCCCGCCTCCAGCGCCTCGCGCACCCGCGAGAGCACGGCATACACCGCCATCGCGTCCTTGTTGCCCGCCTTGGCCGTCTTCTCCAGCGAGGCGTACTTCTTCGTGACCGCCTCGAGGTCCGCCAGCATCAGCTCGGTGTCGATGACCTCGATGTCCCGCGCCGGGTCCACGGAGCCCGCCACGTGGATGATCTCCCCGTCGTCGAAGCACCGGACCACGTGCGCGATGGCGTTCGCCTCGCGGATGTGGCCCAGGAACTGGTTGCCGAGCCCCTCCCCCTTGGACGCGCCCTTCACCAGCCCCGCGATGTCGGTGAAATGCATCGTGGTGGGGATGATCTGCTCCGGCGGGATCCGTTTCGCGATCTCGTCCAGCCGCGGATCGGGCACCTTGACCACGCCGGTGTTCGGCTCGATGGTGCAGAACGGGTAGTTGGCCGCGGCGGCCTTCGCCGAGGTCAGCGCGTTGAAGATGGTGGATTTCCCGACATTGGGGAGGCCGACGATGCCGCACGAGAATCCCATGAGGGATGGATTATACGGCCCGGCGGCGGAACGCGTAGAGGGCTGGGCCCAGCGCGATCAGCGCGCCGCCCACCGCGAAGGAACTGACCGGGCCGATCCGCTCGTCCGTGCTGCGCAGGATGCTGAGGGCGATCAGGGCCAGCGGCCCCAGCCCGATCCCGACCGTGCCCCCCACCCCGCCCGGCACCCGGAAGGGCCGCCGGAGCCCGGGCTCGCGCACGCGCAGCGCCACGAGCGCCCAGAACTCGAGCAGCATGCTGAGCCCCGAGAGCATCACGTCCAGCGTCACGATCCGGTCGAACCCCAGCCCCAGCGCCGCCACCCAGGTCAGCGCGCAGGCCGCCACGGCCACGACCGGCGCCCCGGTGCCCGGGTGCTTCCACGCGAACGCACGGGGCAGGTACCCGTCCCGCGCCATCACGACCGGGAGCCGGGACAGCGAGAGCGCCAGCGCGTTGAAGGTGCCCACGGTGGCCACGGCGGCGGTGAGCGTCACCACCGTCGCCAGGCCGGTGCCGCCCAGCATGCGCGCCACATCCACCCACCCGCCGGTGGACCAGGCGTCGGCCGCGATCCCGGTGCCGGCCAGTGCGGCCACCGGGACCAGGTACGTCAGCGTGACGAGCAGGACCGCCCGGAGCATCGTGGCAGGATACGTCCGGTGCGGCCGGTCCACCTCGGCGGCCACGGTCGAGGCGTTGTCCCATCCCATGTAGTTCCACATTGCGATCAGCACGCCGCCCACCAGGTCCAGCCGCCCCATGGCGGGCGGCGCGAACCCGGCGGGCGCGGGGTGCGCCAGCGCGAGCGCCACGATGGCGACGAACGGCGCGAGGATCACGACCGTCACCAGCAGGGAGCCGCGGCCGACGGCCCGCGCGCTGAAGAGGTTCCACACCACGCATGCGGCGATCATGCCGCTGCCGACGGCCATCGGCCACCACCCCGCCCCGAGCGGCGGCCACAACCGCGCGAGGTACCACGCGAACAGCGTCGGGTAGATCGCCATGTCGAAGACGCTGCCGGCCAGCGTCAGCCACGCCTCCTGGAAGCCCCAGAACGGGCCCATCGCGCGCCGCACCCACGCGTAGAAGCCGCCCTCGTGCGGGAGCGCGCCGGCCAGTTCGCTCACCATCAGCGCCGTCGGGACGCTCCAGATGAGCGGCGTGAGCAGCAGGATGACCATCGCGCCGGCGTACCCGGCCTTGCCCACCACGTCCTCGAGCCCGTACGGCCCGCCGGCCACCATGCAGTAGGTGGCGGCGGTGAGCGTGAGGGCGGAGAGCTTGCCGGGGCCGCGGCGGGGCTTCACCGGACGATCTTACCCGCCGTCAGGCGGCGCGGCCGGCGGCGGCGCCGGACGCCCAGGCCCACTGGAAGTTGTACCCGCCGAGCCAGCCCGTCACGTCCACCACCTCGCCGATGAAATAGAGGCCGGGCACCTTCACCGCCTCCATCGTCTTCGACGAGAGCTCCGCGGTGTCCACCCCGCCCCGGGTCACCTCGGCCTTCTCCCACCCCTCGGTCGCGGCGGGGACGACCGTCCACCGGTGCAGCCGTTCCGCGATGCCGTCCAGCGCGGCGTCGGACAGCCGCGCCACCGGCTCCGCGGGCATCTTCAGGATCCCGAACCGGGCGGCGAACCGCCGGGGCAGCTTGTCGGCCAGCAGCTCGGGAACGGGGGCGGTGCCCCGGGCGGCACGGGCGGCCGCGAGCCATGCCCGGACGTCGAGGTCCGGGACGAGGTCAATCACCAGCGGCTCCCCCGGATGCCAGTAGAGCGAGGCCTGCAGGATGGCCGGCCCCGACAGTCCGGTGTGGGTCAGCAGCACCGCTTCCCGGAAGGCGGCCGACCCGCACCGGACTTCGCAGTCCGGAACGGCCACGCCCGCCAGGTCGGCCCACTGCACCAGGTCCGGCGGCGCCCACCGCAGCCCCACGAGCGCCGGCTCGGGCTCCACGACCGCCAGCCCGAACTGCCGCGCGAGGAGGTGCCCCAGGCCCGTGGCGCCCGTCTTTGTGATGGAGAGGCCGCCGGTCGCGACGACGAGGGCGTCGCTGGCGAAGACACCCGCGGACGTCTCGAGCCGGAATCCCCCGGCGGTCCGGCGCACGGAGTTCACCCGGCAGCCCTGGACCAGCGTGGCGCCGGCCCGCGCACACTCCGCGACCAGCAGGTCCACGATCTGTGACGCCGATCTGTCGCAGAAGAGCTGGCCGAGCTTCTTCTCGTGGTAGGCGATCCCGTGGTCCTCCACGAGCGCGATGAAGTCCTGCGGCGTGTACCGGGAGAGGGCCGAGACGCAGAACCGCGGGTTGCGGGAGACGTACCGGTCGGGCGCCGCGCCGAGGTTGGTGAAGTTGCACCGGCCGCCGCCGGACACGAGGATCTTGCGGCCGATGCGCTCCGCGTGGTCGAGGACGACCACCTTCCGGCCGCGCAGCCCGGCCTCCCGCGCGCAGAGGAGCCCGGCGCCGCCCGCGCCCAGGACCGCGACATCGAACCGCTGCGCCTCCGCCGGCATCGTGGCCACGGACTATAATGCCACGCATGACGGCGGAACCGGGACGCGGGAAGACGGCCCTGATCACCGGCCCGACCGCGGGGATCGGGCGGGACCTGGCCGACCTCTTCGCGGCGGACGGCTGGCGGCTGGTGCTGGTGGCCCGGCGGGCGGCGGTCCTGCGGGAGGTCGCGGCAGACCTGCGGCGCCGCCATGGCGCCGTCTCCGTCGCGGTCCCGGCCGACCTCTCCATCCCCGGCGCCGCGGAGCGGGTGGCGAAGGCGGTCCGCGCCCGGCGGCTGCACGTGGACGCGCTGGTGAACAATGCCGGGTTCGGGTCGTTCGGGCCGTTCGCCGAATCGGCGGCCGGGCCGCAGGTGGAGATGGTCCAGGTCAACGTCACCGCGCTGGTCCACCTCACGCGGCTGTTCCTGCCCGGCATGCTCGCGCGGCGCTCCGGCCGCGTCCTGAACGTCGCCTCGCTGGCGGCCTTCCAGCCCGGCCCGCTGATGGCCGTCTACTACGCCACCAAGGCGTTCGTGCTCTCGTTCTCCGAGGCGCTGGCCGAGGAGGTCCGCGGCACGGGGGTCACCGTGACCGCGCTGTGCCCCGGCCCGACCCGCACCGAGTTCGGGAAGCGGGCCGATATGGAGGGCTCCCGGCTGATGAGCGGCAGCATCCTTTCGGTCGCCGCTTCGCGCCCGGTCGCCGTGGACGGCTACCGGGCGATGCTGCGGGGGCGGGCGATCTGCATCCCGGGCGGGATGAACCGGTTCATGGCCCAGTCCGTCCGGGTCAGCCCCCGCTGGCTGGTCCGCCGCGCCGTCCGCGTCATGCAGGAACGCCGCTTCATCAAACCCGCGCAATAAGGGGCACAATAAGGGGACATACAGTAAGGGGACATATATGATATCTTGCGATTCCCGGAGAATCGCAAGATATCATATATGTCCCCGTCCGCCCCGACCGCCTCCTCCTACGCGGGGAGGTTGTCGCGGAGGACCGGGAACTGGTCGCCGACCGGCTCGCCCTTGTCGCGGTGCCTGACGCCCGGCACGTGGAACTGCACGACGTAGGCGGCGCGGACCTCCTCCGAGACGTTCGGGCCGCTGGCGTGCGGCAACAGCGACGAGAAGACCGCCACCTGCCCCGGGCGCAGCACGACGGGCACCTTCCACGCGGTGTCGCACCGGCACTGCCACTCGTTGGCGTCGTTGCTCCAGTCGTGCGGGATCAGCCCCTGCTTGTGCAGCCCCGGCAGGATCCAGATCGTGCCGTTGTCCACCGTGGCGCGCGAGATCGGCGTCCAGCACGTGATGTACTCCAGCGGATCCGTGATGATGTACTGCGAGTCCTGGTGCCACCCGAATGATTTCCCCTTCCCCGGGGGCTTGAGCACCGCCTGGTTGTAGTAGAGGTCGGCGTCCGGGCCGATGAAGGCCCGGCACAGGTCGAGGTACGGCTCGCTGCGGCAGAACGCCTCGCACACCCGGCTGCGGGTGTGCACCTGGCCGATGAACGGCCGCAGCCGGGCCAGCTCAAGCTGCTTCGGCAGCCCGCGGGCCTCCGCGGCCCGGATGTCCTCCTGCCAGAGCCGGTCGAACTCGCCTCGCACCCCGGCCAGCGTCGCCTCATCCCACTGCACGTCGGCGACGAAATACCCGTCGCGGTCGAACTGCTCCCGCTGCGCCGCGGTGATCATCGGGAGCTCAGCGGGGGAAGGCGGCGGCGATCCCGCCGTCCACGTTGAGCATGTTGCCGGTCGTCTTGGCCGACCGGTCCGACGCGAAGAAGAGCACCGCCTCGGCCACGTCGTCGGGATAGATGTGCACCTTGAGGCCGTTGCGCTGGCGGTAGTGCTCCTCCAGCTCCTCCGGCTTGATCCCGTACGCCGCCGCGCGCTCCGCCCGCCACGAGGACTCGTTCCAGATGCGCGAACCGGCCAGCACGGCATCGGGGTTGACGACGTTCACCCGGATCCCGGCCGGGGCGCCCTCCTCGGCCAGGCACCGGGCGAGGTGCAGCTCGGCCGCCTTGGCGGCGCTGTACGCCGCCGCATTCTTCCCGGCGAAGACGGCGTTCTTCGACGCGATGAACACCATGCCTCCCCCGGTCTTCTGGGCCTTCAGGATCCGGAACCCCTCCCGCGCCGCGAGGAAGTACCCGGTCTCGAGGATCTGGACGTTGCGCTGCCACTCCGCGAGGGTGGTGTCCTCGACCGGGGCGGAGGAGGCGATGCCCGCGTTGGGCACGACGAGGTCCACGCCGCCGAACGCCAGGCACGCCGCGTCGAAGGCCTGCCGCATCCGGCCCTCGTCCGTCACGTCCGCCGCGGCCCCGATGACCCGGTCCCGGCCGAACGCCGTCCCCAGCTCGTCCACCGCCTTGTCCAGCGCGCCCTGGTCGATGTCGATCAGCGCCACGTGCGCGCCCGCGGCCAGGATTTTCCTCGCAATGGCCCGGCCGATGCCGCCCGCCCCGCCCGTGATGACCGCCACCCGCCGCGCCAGCTCCTTCTCCGGCGGCTGGCGCCGCAGCTTGGCCTCCTCAAGCAGCCAGTACTCGATGCCGAACGCCTCGGCCTCCGGCAGGGCCACGTACGACCCCGCGGCCTCCGCGCCCCGCATCACATGGATGGCGTTGAGGTAGTACTCCGCGGCCACCCGGGCCGTGGATTTGTCCTTCGCGAACGTGAGCATCCCCAGCCCGGGCACGAGCAGCACCACCGGGTTGGGATCGCGCATGGCAGGCGACTCCGGCCGGCGGCACCGCTCGTAGTACGCCTGGTAGTCGGCCCGGAACCGCGGCAGCGCCGCCTCGATCGCGGCCACGAGCGACGCGGCGTCCCCGGTCCGGGGATCCCACGGGACGTACAGCGGCCGGATCTTGGTGCGCAGGAAGTGGTCCGGGCAGGACGTGCCCAGCGCGGCCAGGGCCGGGGCGCGCTCCGCGTTGATGAACTCCAGCGCCGCGGCCGTCTCGTCGAAGTGGCCGATCTTGCGCTCCCCCTTCCCCACCATCCCGCGCACCGCCGGGAGCACCGCCGTGGCCAGCGCGCGCCGCCGGTCGTCCGGCAGCATGGCATGCCGCTCGGCCCCGAACACCCGGCCCTTCTTCGCCACCCGCTGCTCGAGGTAGGCCGCGGCGTCCTCGATCACCCGCAGGCTGGCCTCGTAGCACGCCTTCGCCGTGTCCCCCCACGTGAACAGGCCATGGCCCGCGAGGATGAGCCCCTCCATGCCGGGATGGGCCTGCACGTACTCCCCGAGCGCCAGGCCGAGGTCGAATCCCGGCCGCTGCCACTTGAACCACCCCACCCGCGTCCCGAAGATGTCCTGCGCCAGCGAGGGCCCGTCCTTGGACGCGGCGACGGCGATGATCGCGTCGGGGTGCAGGTGGTCCACGTGGCGGTGCGGGATGAAGGCGTGCAGGGGCGTGTCGATCGAGGGGGGCGCGGGATTCAGGTTGAAGATGGCCAGCCGGGTCAGCTCCACCATCTCGTCCTCGTGCGCCAGCCCGCGGTACACCTTGCGGAGGTCGCGCATCCGGTCCATCGCCACGCTCGCCAGCCCCTCGCGGGTGAGCGTCCCGAGGTCGCCGCCGGAGGCCTTCACCCACATCACCTCGACCGGCTGCCCGGTCAGCGGATCGGTTTCATTCACCTTGGCGGAGGTGTTGCCCCCCGCGAAGTTGGTGATGCGCAGGTCCGCGCCGAGCAGCCGGGACCGGTAGATCAGGAGGTCCACCTCGGACTTGTTCCGGGCGTCGCCGTCCTTCCAGAGGTCGCTCACGTACCGATAGGCGCTCATGCGGGGCCGCTCACCCGACGATTATACTGGTCGGCATGCGGGTGCACCTCCAGTACGGGCGCGACGGGCTGGCGGTGGACCTGCCGTCGGACCGCGTGACCGTGATCTCCCCCCGGTTCGTCGGCGGGCTGGCGGATGAGTACGCGGCGTACCGGGCGGCCGCCGACACGCCCCTGGACGCCCGGCCCCTGCGCTCGCTGGCCGCCGCGGGCGACCGGGTGGCGATCGTCATCCCCGACCTCACCCGGCCGTGCCCGTCGGACCGGATCCTGCCGTGGGTCCTCGAGGACCTGGCGCGCGTGCCCCCCGCGCAGGTGACGATCATCAATGGCACGGGCTCCCACCGGGGCAACACGCCGGAGGAACTGGCCGCCATGGTCGGGGCGGACGTCCTGCGGCGGTACCGGGTGGTGAACCACGACGCGCAGGACATGGCCACGCTGGCCCCCGCCGGGCTGTCGCGCGACGGCCGGCCGGTCTTCCTGCGCCGGGAGTACGTCGAGGCGACCCGCCGGATCGTGATCGGGTTCATCGAGCCGCACTTCATGGCGGGGTTTTCGGGGGGCTATAAGGGCATCTTTCCCGCCATCGCGGACCTGGCGTCCATCCGCCACTACCACCGCGCGGCGGTGATCGGCCACGCGCGCAGCACCTGGGGGGTCCTGGACGGGAACCCGACGCAGGACCAGGTCCGGCACAACGGCGGCCTGCTGCCGGTGGACTTCTGCGTGAACGTCACGGTGAACCGGGACCGGCGGATCACGAAGTTCTTCTGCGGGGCGCCCGGCGCGGCGTTCGAGGCGGGCTGCCGGTTCGCCCGCGAAACCGCCATGCGCGCGGTGGACGCGCCCTTCCCCATCGTCCTCACGACGAACAGCGGCTTCCCCCTGGACCAGAACCTGTACCAGGCGGTGAAGGGGATGTCGGCCGCGGCCCAGATCGTCGCCCCCGGCGGGCTCATCCTCACGGCGGCGCGGTGCAACGACGGGTTCCCGGACCACGGCAACTTCAAGTCGCTCCTCTTCGCGCACGAGTCGCCCCGGTCCCTGCTGGACGCCATCAACGGGTTTCCCGAGCCGGTGCACGACCAGTGGGAGGCGCAGCTGCTCGCCATCATCCGCCTCAAGGCCCGCGGGGGGCTTCACTCGGAGCTGCCCGCGGCGGACGTCCGCCGCGCGCACCTGGAGCCCGTCCCGGATCTCGCGGCCGCGGTGGCCGCGGAGCTGGACCGGATCGGGCGGGACGCGCCCATCGCGGTCCTGCCCGAGGGCCCGATGACGATCCCCTACCTCACCGCCTGATACTCAATTGACCGTCACTCGATAGCCCGGAGACGGGCTTCCGCTCTGCAACTAGCGCTAGTTGACCGTGACGCGGTAGCCCGAAGACGGGCTTCCGCTCTGCACCTCTCGCTAGTTCACAGTGACGCGGTAGCAAAAGCACCCCGTCGTCTGGACGCCGGCGAGGGGGACCGTCCAGCGCAGCCACCGGGTGCCGGCGCCCGGATTGCCCGTGGCGAAGGAGGCCGGGGGCGGGGGCGTCGTGGACGTCGCCGCCGAGCCCGAGACCGTGACGGCGCCGCCGTCGGTGTTGCCGCAGTCGAACGGCGCGGTCGTGGCCTCCGGCAGGAAGGTCGTGCCCATCGGCACCGCGTCGGTCACGGTGAAGGTGAAGGCCGAGGCCGAGCTGTAGTTCGACCAGCAGACCTGGAACCGGACGGTGTCCCCCGAGGCCGCCACCAGCAGGGGCGGCTGCTTGGTCAGCCGCACGTCCGCGCCCACCACCATGACTGCGGCGATCCCCGAGATGGACCCGTCGGTCGTGTCCTGCGCCACGATCGTCTGGAGCCCCAGCCGGTTGAAGACCACGTTGACGAAGACCTGCACCCCGTTGTCGTTAGCCCCGGGACAGCCGCCGGTGGCGCTCGACCAGGTGAAGTTGTAGGTGTCCATGGAGGTGTTCTCAATCTTCGCCCCCGGGTCGGTGGAGGTGAATGACGAGGTGCCGCAGTAGTCGATGGCCGTGTTGCCCGTGGCGTCCACCACCACGACGGTGAGCCAGAACGACTGCCCGATGAAGGCCACGGGCGGCATGATGATGGCGTAGTGCGTGCCGGTCAGCAGGAAGGGCGCGGTGTACCCCTTCTGCGAGTACTTGCACTGGATGAACTGCGTCATCACCGCGCCCCCCGCCACCACGTCGAACTTGTAGTTGTTCGTGTTGTAGTTCGGCATGTTGGTCATCGCCGTGAAGGAGATGCACTGGTCGGGCCCGGTCGTGGTATAGGTGGCGCTGTACCCGCTCTGGGACGTGGCCCGGACCGCCATGTTCTGCTTGGCGCAGAACACGCTGACGGTCTGGATGGACGTGAAGCCCGGACCCGTCCCGCAGTTGTACCCCTTGCCGCCGTCGTCGCTGCTCGTCTGGTGGAGCCAGAACTGGGTCCCCACCTGCGCCCCGCTCGCCGAGTGCATCACCGCGCCGCCCGCGTGCGGGGCGTACATCATGGCCCCCCCGAGGATCTGGATCGGCCCGCCGCTGAGGAGGTTCACCTTGTACAGCGCCAGCGACTTGGCGCTGAAGGCCCCGCCGTCCCGCGCGTAGACCCGCGGGTTGCCCGCGGTGCCCTGGCCGGCCGGCACCGTGTCGGTGGCGGTGTGGATCCACGTCCCGGACGTCCCGACCATCAGGATGGGGACCGGCAGCGACGGCAGGCTGCTGTCCGGCACGTACTGCCACACCTCGTAGGTGGCCGTGGCCGCGCCGGTGTTCCCGACCACGCAGTGGACCGGGGTCGAGTTCGGGAGCTGGCCGGGCATGTCGCCCATCACGTACCCGTAGTACGTGGCCGTGGGCGTGCTGGCGACGTTGGCCCCGTTCTCCCGGGTGGGGAAATACGTGCCGAAGTCGTTCGCGCACGTGCCGGGGAAGCACCCGAGCTCGTTCGAGATGTTGAACCCGTGGTTGATGACGATCTGGGTGTCCGAGGACATGATCCGCCACGGCCCGGCCTCCGCGGCCGGCGTCCCCATGTCGTAGACCTGCGACTCGCCCGCCAGGTCGTAGGTGCGCTTGTAGTCCCACTGCAGCGTGCCGTAGTTGAACTGGAACAGGTGGATCGTCGTGGCCAGCGCCGGATTGTAGGCGCCGTACGGGTCCTTCCCCGTGCTGACGATGCCCAGCGCGTCGTTGCCCCGGACCGTCCCGTCGAAATACCGCTTCCAGGCGTAGTGCATCATGCCGACGTACGTCAGGGTGGTGGACGGGGTCATGGTGTCGTTGTCGTCGCCGTTCACGGTCTCCACGGCCAGGAGCTGCCACAGGACCGGGGAGTTGGACGTCACCTTGTAGATGTGCTCCATCGGGTAGGTGGAACACGGCGCCGCGGGCAGGTACTGGGCCGGGATGCGCTCCACCTTGCACCCGGCGATCCCGCCGCCCGAAATCGCGCCCAGCCCGAGCGTGCAGCCGCCGGCGCCCGGAAAGCCGCCGAGGCAGTCCCCGATCAGGCAGCCGATCGAGGCGCTGACGCCGCCCGCGGTGGACCACCCCGCGCCCTGGTACCAGATGCCCCGCAGCTCGAACTGGGTCTTCTTGTTGAGGGGGAAGAAATCGATGTGGTAGCCGAAGCAGGTGTAGTCCGACGCCGCCTGCCCGACGTAACTCACGTACGTGGTGGGGAGGATGATCCGCGCCAGGTGGGTGAAGTTCCGCGGCGTCCCCGACGCCCCGGTGCCGCCGACGATCCCCGTCCGGCCATATTCGAGAATCGAGGCCTTGTTGATCGCGGTGGCCCCGGCCGTGACGGTCGGGAGCACCTGCGATTTCCAGAGCAGCGAAAGCGTCATGCCGGGCGGCATGTCCAGCCGCCACGTCAGCAGGGTGCGGCCCGCCCCGGTCACCTTGCCCGGCGTGGCGGCCGCGCACCCGCTGGGCGTCATCGTCCACCCCGTGCACGGATCGTTGAACCCGCACCCCGCGCACCACGGGTCGAGTTCGGGCGGCACGGTGTCCCAGACCGAGACGTTCCACCACGTCTTCGCCGCGGACATGTTCTGGACGTAGATCGTATAGATCATCTCGTCCGGCGGCTGGCCGAACGTCTGGGAGAACAGCACGTCGTTGTCCCCGACCTTCCAGAACAGGAAGCGGCGGACGGTGGTGGTGACCGGGGAGGTGGTGACGGACGGAACGCCGCAGCCCGCGATCCCGTTGAAGGTCACGTGCGCGCGGTTGTCGAGGCGCGTGCCCTCGGGCGCGGCGATGTCCCCCGAGCCGGGCTCAAAGAACTCCCCGTTGCCCCAGTCCACCGTCACGCCGAATGTGAGCTGCCCGGTCGGGCCCCCGGTGACCGCGCCGCCCGGCAGCGTCCACTTGAGGCGGAGCGGCGGCCCGGGGTCGGGATCGAACCCGGCGTCGGGGGCCGGTGTGGAGCTGCCGACGACGTAGTGGGTGTACGGCGGCTGGGTGTCGAAGACGGTGATCGCGGCCAGCGCCGCGGTCCCGGGGCGGCCGTAGGTGATCGTGTAGGTCACGGTGTCGCCGGGCGCGGCGGCATCCGGCCCCTCCTTGTAGGCGTAGACGATCGTGTGGTTCGGACCCTGCATGTCGTACCAAGGCACGACACACCCGGCCGAGTCGCTGATGGAGCCCCAGTTGAGGGGGTTGGCGAGCGCGTGGATCGGGAAGCCGAGGGAAAGCGTCGCGCCGTCCGTGGGGCACGGGGCGATGTCGGCGTACAGGTGGATCGTGTAGGACGCGCCGCAGGTCCCGCCGCACTCGTCCGCGCAGGTCGAGAAGTCCAGCGAGGTCCCGGTCCACACCCAGGCGGGATACGGTCCGCTGTCCTCGGTGTACGTCCCCTTGTACGTCATCGGGAGGTACCCGGTGTCGATGGCGCCGCACTCGCCCCGCCAGTACACGCCGGCGATGTCGGCCGCGGGCACCGTCCCGAAGTTCACGACGGTCAGTCCGGTGACCTGCTCCACGCCCGCCTGGCCCAGGGTGAGGAGGATCGTGTAGGAGGCGACCTCGACCTTGCTCCAGTTGGGAAAGAGGAACTTCTGGGGCACGTCGCCGGTGCTCCAGGAATCCACCGCGCAGGCGTCGGCGGAGGCGCGCCCCGCCGCGGCCAGCAGGCCCGCCAGGAGGGCCAGGCGGCCCACACGTCGCCGGATCAGATGCATTGCGCCCACCCTATCGTCCCCTCCTGGTATGGCCCGCTCCCGGGGCCCCCCGGCCCGGCGCGTACCTCCATCATCCTACCCGCTCGCCGTGCGCGGCGGGAGGAAGCCTAGCCGGCGGAGGCGGCGAGGCGGCGGGCGAGGACGCGGACGGCGGCCTCGACGTCGTCAATCGAGGCCCCCTTGGCCGTGTCGCTCGCGACGGCCTTGCCGGTCTCGATGTCAATCACCCGGATGTTGACGACGTACACGTCCTCGAACTTCCCCACGCTGCCGACGACCATGCGCTGGACGTTGAGCAGCCGCCCGAGCTTGACCGCGCATTCCTCCGCCGTGCACCCGGTCTGCTGGACCGCCTGCTCCTCGAGGATCTTCGCCATGTTCTTGCGCTCCAGCACGTCGAACGCCCCCGACTTCACGAGCTCGCCGCGCAGCCAGTCGGTGACGACCGAGGCCGAGGAGGGGGCGACGCCCTGCGGCTCGAGGTCCGCCACGGCCAGGGTCTTGATGCCGCCGGTCACCGAGCGCGCCGCGGCCACCGGCGCCTCGGCGGCGGCCCG
>CAYNUZ010000016.1:0-22092 GCA_964400385.1 uncultured bacterium
GGCCACCGTGGCGTCGTCCTCCCGGCACCGGGCCAGGGGCAGCGCGTCCGCCAGCGCCCGCAGCCCCGCCGCCGCCTGCTTCCGGGGCAGCGGCGTCTTGTCCCGCAGCGCCCGCGCCACCGCCTTCCACGCCTCCGGCTCCTCGATCCCTTCCGGGCACCCGCCGCCCATCCGCTTCCACGGCCAGAAGCACCACCCGATGCCGTTCGCCTCGGCCAGCGCCATGCACCGGGCGTACCACCCCGGACAGTTCTCGCCGGTCTCGCCCAGCCAGACCGGCGCGTTCATCCGCCGCCGCAGCTCGCTCGCGCCGGCCAGCGCCTTGGGCCCGACCGGGGACCAGTACTTGTGGAAGTGGTAGCAGAGGTTGGGGTCGAGCGCGGGCGGCTGGAACATCCCCAGCGAGGTCGCGTACCAGTTCCCCTCCACCATGATCAGGTGGTCCGGATCGGCCGCCCGCACCGCCGCGATGCACCGCCGATAGACCGCCAGGATCGCCGCGTCCCCGCCGTCCTCATTCGGGACCACCGGCTCGTTCATGAGGTCGTACGTCGCGACGCTGGTCCGGGTGCGGTACCGCGCCGCGATCGCGCCCCAAAGCCCGGCCATCTCCTCCCGGTACGCGGTTGTGGACGGCCCCGCGAACAGCCCGCGCTTGAGATCGGTATCCGAGATCCCCTGCGCGTTCTGTCCGCCCGGCGCGCTGTGCATGTCGAGGACCACGTACAGCCCCTCCCGCTCGGCCATGTCCACCGCGCGGTCAAGGATCGCCCACCCCTCTCCCGGCTTGACGTCGAAGTGGCCCGCGGGCGAGAGCAGGTTGGCGTTGAAGACCAGCCGCACGCAGTTCCAGCCCAGCTCCCGGATGCGGTGGAAGTCCGCGGGGGCGATCCACCGCTCCCGCCACGCCCGGAAGAACCGGAAGGCCTCGTCCTTCCCGGCCAGCTTCACGACCGCCTGCTTGATCCGCGACTCCGTCCACCCGTCGCCCCCCAGCCGCACGAGGTACGACTCCCACATCAGCCAGCCGCCCAGGTTGACGCCGCGCAGCAGGAGGGGGGCGCCGGCGCCGTCCACGATGGAAGTGCCGGAGGAGTGGATGAAGCCAAGAGGGGAGGAGAGGGAGGGGGAGGCGCAGAGGGCAAGAAAGAGCCCAACAATCATTCCGCACCCCCTCACCCTCAATGCTTCCCTCTCCCCCAAGGGAGAGGGAAAGGAAGGAAGTGCTAGGAAATCTTTTTGCCCATCCACTCGTTGTATTCGATCGCCTTGGTGGCGGCCTTGCGGTCGGCCGCGGTCTTGCGGATGAGGTCGGCGACGTGCGGGTTGTCGAGGATCACCTCGCGGAAGGTCGTGCTGAGCAGCGTGTAGACGTCGCCGTCCTCCTCGCACACCACGGACGCGGTCCGCGGCTCCTTGCTCACCAGCGACATCTCGCCGAAGTACGCCGGGGGCTCGAGGACCGCGATCTGCTTGTCCACCAGCTTGCCCTTGAGGTACACCCCGACCTTGCCGGATGCCAGCACGTAGAAGATCTCGCCGCCCTTGCCCTGGGTGATCAGGACCTCGCCCTTCTTCATCGGCGCCTTCTCGAACCCCTGGATCAGCTTCTCCTCCTCCCCCGGCCGGAGGTACTGGTGGAAGGTGAGCTGCGCAAGGGCACCCTTGATCGCGGCAACGTCACTGCTCGACAAACTCATAGCGAAGTTGCCGCGAACCCCGAGCGGTCACTCGTGCCAGCGCATACAACCAGTCGAGGGGTGGCGGCGATGTCGCCGCTCGATAAACTCATGTAGAAGTCGCGGCGAACCCCGAGCGGTCACTTCCCCAAGCGGGCGTTGCCAGTCGAGGGGTCATGCCCCTTCCAGCGGCGTGAAGGTCGAGGTCAGCGTCTGGGTCTTGCCGGTCTTCGCCGCCCGGAACCCCGCCTCGATGATCTCGACGACGTGCCGCGCGTGCTCGATCGTCCCGGCCGCCGGCACGCCCTCCCGGACCCACCGGGCGAGCTGCATCACGTCCTCGTACACGTGCTCCTCGCCCATGCCCGCGTGCCGGGTCCCCTTCACGTGGTCCGTCAGGTGGACGCCCGTCCCGTCCTTGTCCAGCGCCCGGCCGGGATATTCGATCGGCTTGCCGTTCAGCTTGGTCTGCTCGATCGTGCCCTTCGTCCCGTAGTACGTCGGGAAGTCCAGGCTCGGCACCAGCCACCCGGTCGCCGCCGCGTACGCGAACGCGAACGACCCCGCGCCGTAGTCGAGCACGAGGAAGGTGTTGTCGTCCGCATCGCACGCGATCTTCTTCCCCGCGAACTCGCGCACCTTGACCGCCTGCCCCGACATCGCGGTCACCCGCTTCGCCGGCCCCAGCACCCCGGTCAGGCTGTGGAGCCCGTAGACCGTGATGTCGTACGCCGGCCCGCCGCCGGGCTTGCGGAAGTACCACGCCGGGTTCACGTTCGAGAGCACGTCCTTGCCGGTCCGGACGCCCTCTTCCTCGTGGTACCGCTCGAACGCGCCGCCGATCGCCGCCCAGACCAGCTTGCCGATGGCGCCGTCCTGGATGAGCTTCCGGATCCGCCGGTTCTGCGGCCGGAGCATCTGGCCCGGCGAGGCGACGATTTTCAGCTTCCGCTTCTTCGCCTCGGCGGCCAGCGCGTCACACTCCTTCTTCGTGGTGGCGATGGTCTTGTTGGAGTGCAGGTGCTTGCCCGCCTTGAGCGCGGCCAGCCCCTGCGCTGCGTGCACCCCGATGGGCGAGCAGAGGGTCACGGCGTCAATGTCGGCCCGCTTCAGCATCGCCTCGTAGCTCTCGAAGTGCTCCGGCACCCCGAACTTCGCCGCCGCCGCCTTCGCCCGGCCCGGCACGGGGTCGCAGACCGCGCCCAGCACGATCCGGTCCTTCATGTCGCCCACCGCCAGGTGCACCAGCGGCGCGCGCTGCGCGATCGAACCCGCTCCCACCACCCCGAGTCGCATTGGTTTTGGCATGACCGTTATGATACACGCCATGACGCTCAAGACCGCCCCCACGCCGGGAGACACTTCCTGGTTCACCCACGACCGTTTCGGCCTCTTCATCCACTGGGGGCTCTATGCGCTCCCGGCCCGGCACGAGTGGGTGCGCAGCCAGGAGCGGATCTCCAACGCGGCGTACGAGAAGTACTTCGAGCGGTTCGATCCGGACCTCTACGACCCCAACCTGTGGGCCGACGCCGCCGCCGGCGCCGGGATGAAGTACTTCGTCGTCACCTCCAAGCACCACGAGGGGTTCTGCCTCTGGGACTCGAAGCTCACCGACTACAAGGCCACGAACACCCCGGCCAAACGGGACCTCCTGAAGCCGATGGTCGAGGCCTTCCGGAAGCGCAACATGAAGGTCGGGTTCTACCACTCCCTGCTGGACTGGCACCATCCCGACTACCCCGCCGACCAGTTCCACCCGATGCGGGACGACGCTGACTACGTGAAGGCGGACGCGAAGCGGAAGTGGGAGCGGTATGTCGCGTACCTGCACGGCCAGACCCGGGAGCTGCTGACCCGGCACGGCAAGGTGGACATCCTCTGGTTCGACTTCAGCGTCGGCCCCACCGACCGGTTCAAGGGAAAGGGGAAGGCGGAGTGGCAGTCCGAGAAGCTCATCAAGCTGGTCCGGAGCCTCCAGCCGAAGATCCTCCTCAACGACCGGCTCCAGATTGACCAGGACATCAAGACCCCCGAGCAGTACGTGCCGCGCGAGTGGGTCCGGGTCAACGGCGTGCCCGTCGTCTGGGAGGCCTGCCACACCTTCTCCGGGTCGTGGGGCTACTACCGCGACGAGGAGGGGTACAAGTCGGTCGAGCAGCTCGTCCGGATGCTGGTCGAGTGCGTCAGCAAGGGCGGCAACCTGCTGCTGAACGTGGGGCCCACCGGCCGCGGCGAGTTCGACCAGCGGGCGCTCGACCGGCTGGCCGGGCTGGGCGCCTGGATGAAGCGCAACGGCCGGTCCATCTACGGGTGCACCCAGGCGCCGCCCGAGTTCACGCCGCCGGCGGACTGCCGGTACACGTGGAATCCGGCGACGAAGCGGCTGTACCTGCACTGCTTCGCCTGGCCGTACAAGTACCTCCATATCGAGGGCCTCGGCGAGCGGGTGGCGTACGCCCAGCTCCTGCACGACGCCTCCGAACTGAAGATGCTCAAGGGGATCCACGAGGAGAACTACGGCGCGATGAAGGCCGCCAAGCGCCCCGCCTCCCTCCTCACCCTGGAGCTGCCGGTCAAGCTCCCCCCCGCCGGCGCCCCCGTCCCGGTCATCGAACTATTCTTGAAGTAGCGGCGCTCGTCCTGCTGCTGGGGCCGGCACCAGCCGCCTCTCCCGTTCCCCCCGTCTACAACATCACGCTGGTCACCGACTCCGCCCCCGATTTCACCGATCTCCCCTCGTATCTCCGGTCCGTCACCTCCCAGTGGAAGACCCCGCAGGACCAGGCCATCGCCATCTGGCGGTGGTCCCACCTCCTGCGCAAGCAGACCTCGGTGCCGACCGAGGGCGGCGAGGACGTGCGCGACCCCATCCTCTTCTTCACCAGCTACGGGTATACGAACTGCGGGATCATCTCGGGGGTCAACAACGCCCTCTGGCTGAACATGGGCTGGCAGGCCCGGTACGATCAGCTCGGCGACCACACCGTCTCGGAGTGCTCGTGGGACGGCGGCAAGACCTGGCACATGTTCGACGACTCCATGAGCTTCTACTGCTTCAACGACAAGGGGGCAGTCGCCTCCACCCCCGAGATCAAGGCGCACCCGGAGTACTACCTCCGGAACTTCGCCCCCGAGTGCGGCACCAACCCGGTCAAGGACGAGCACGACTCGCAGGGCTGGCGGCAGGCCTCCGACCATCCGGTGGACTTCCAGCGGACGCTGGCCAACGGCGTCCAGTCCTTCCTGGGCAACCCGGAGCTGAACACCGACCACCTCGCGATCCAGTGGGGCCGGACCTTCGCCATCTCCCTGCGGCCGCGCGAGTCGTACACCCGGCTCTTCACCCGGCTCGAGGGACCCGGCACCTTCCGGCCGCTGCACGACCAGGACGTCGAGGCGGGCGAGCTGCGCGGGTGCATCCGGGCCAACGGGGTGTGGCGGTACAGCCCGGACCTCACCGACCCGTCGACCAGCCTGCTGGTGGACTCCAGCTCGGCCGCGGTCTGGACCCCCGGGGGCGTGGCGGGACCGGGGGTGGTGATGTTCAAGGTGGATGCGGCCAACGTGGTGACCGCGGCGGTGCTCACGCTGACCGGCACGGGCACGTACACGATCTCCGTGGCCCGTGCGCCCGGCGGGCCGTTCCGCGAGGTGAAGGGCAACGGCCGCCTCTTCCGCTTCCCTCCCCCGGTCGCCGGCGTTACGGAGTACCGCGTCGCGGTGGCCATCGGCGCGGACAGCGTGCTCCAGGCCCTCACCATCGAGACGACGACCCAGATCAACAGGCCCTCGCTCCCCCGCCTCGTCCGTGGCCCCAACCGGGTCCGGCTCCGGCTCGGGCGACAGGTCGAGACGCTCACCCTCGCGCCGTCGCTGGTCGAGACCTCGTGGTTCGACGGGGCGTACGCGGCCGACCGGGTGGCGGTGAACCCCAAGCCGTACTTCAACGTGGCCACCATCGCCCCGGCGGTGAGCGGCACACCCTGCTCGGCCACCTGGAAGATCGGCTCCCCGCTGCCGATCGTGGACATCGAGTACGGCGGCAACGTCTGCGTAAAGGCCTGGGACGGCAACGCCGGCTGGGCGGCGCTCCAGCACTCCTGGGATGGCGTGACCTTTACCGAGGACTACCGGAAGGCCGACGCCGCGCTCCCCTTCGACCTGGTCCAGCGCGTCTCGGCGGGCCCGGTCCCGCCGGAGACCCGCTTCGCCTGGCTCCGGTACGCCTTCGCCACGTCCGGCGACCCCCGGAAGCTCTGGCAGAGCCCGGGGTTCGGCAGCGTCCTCGCGCTGGTCCACCAGCGGCCCCGCGTCACGGGATTCACCCCCATCGAGGTCACCTACGACTGGGTCGAGCACCTGCCCCACCGCGAGGTCGAGCACCGCCACACTGAGATCGTGACGAAGCCGGACCACGAGTACACGATCAATGTCGGCGGGATTCGCGACCCCGAGATGCGCTGGGTCCGGATGGCCCTGGCCTCGTCCGAGTCACCCCCGGCCGGGTACGCGGATGGGCACCCCGGCCCCCGGGCCGAGCCTGCCGAGCGCGCGGTCTACCACTGGGGCGCCAACCTCGCGCTGGGTCGCTCTTACTCCCTGACCGGCGACCAGGACACCCGCAACCCGGACGGCGGGCACGACCTCACCGACGGCATCGTGGCGCCGCCCGAGACCTACGTCTCCGCCAAGTGGATGCCGACGAATGTGATCTTCAAGCCCGGCTCCACTCCGGTGGTCACCCTCGACCTGGGCTCGGTCCAGAAAGTTGCCGCGGTGGTGGTCCACGCCGGGCAGGGTGGGGACGAGCACGTGACCTTCCCCGAGTCCATCCTCGTGATGGCCTCCCGCGACGGGAAGGGATACACGCCGGGCGGCCTCGCGGAATTCGACCAGGTCTGGGATCCCCCCGCCGATTTCGCCCCCTGGGAGCTGGAGAATGCGGCGGCCTTCCGGGACCTTCCCGCCGGCGGCCGCCTGGCCTTCGCCTACCGCATCCTCTTCCCCAAGCCGGTCACCGCCCGCTTCCTCCAGGTGACCTGCACCCCGCTGTCCGGCTGGGGCACGATGCTCTCCGAGCTCCAGGCATTTGCCAGCGTCACCGTGGACCGCGACGTCCCGCCCGCCGTCGTCCTGCCCCCGCTCGAAAAGTAAGTCAAGTGTAAGTCCAGTTCCAGGTCAAGCGCCCAGCCTCATTTCCACCTTCATGGATATTCCAAACCCAGGCTATTTGATTTCAATGATGGTTTTCACGGCACTCCGACTGTTAATTCCTCGACATGAACCAGCCTGTCGTTTGTGGGAATGGGCTGGCCGTGCGCCAGGAGGGATTCGATGTGCAGCCTGACCGCTTCCCGAATATTGTTTTTGGCTTCTTCAATGGTCGTGCCATTGCTGAAACACCCCGGGAGCGTCGGGCTGTAGGCCAGATAGCCGTCGGCTTCGGCGACTTTCTCGAAAACGATTTCGAAACTGTAATATTTCATCTCGTGTCTTCGCTCATTTACTCATAGTGCGTCCACATCCGCTCCACAAAGACCCGATGGTTCGCCTTGTCAACGCGGTACACCAACCGGTGGTGGATATTGAGCCGCCTGGAATAGAATCCGGCCAGATCCCCGATCAGCCGCTCATACGGCGGCGGTGTCTCGAAGGGATCGCGCTCGAGGAGGTCAAGCAATGCATCGGCCTTGGCCTGCAGATGCGAGCGCTGCACGTGGACGGCATCCTTCTGCGCGGCGCGGCTGAAATGCAGCCGCCACTTCACCAGGGGCGCTTGGTCGAGTAGGAGCTGAGCGGAGCCTTCCTGGCTTTCATGAGCGAGGCCCGCATGCCGGGGACACTGAGCAGATAAATCGTTTCCTGCATCGCCTGGAAATCTTCCTCGGACACCAGGACCCCGTTCTGCCTGCGTCCAGTGATATGGATCGGCTCGTGCGACGTCCCTGCCTGATCCAGCAGCTTGAACAGGTTGGCTCGCGCCCGCGTCGCCGTCAGTGTCTTCATGATTGGCTCACATCCAAAGCGTACATGATCACGTACATATAGTCAAATGGGAGCAGGAGCGCGCTTCACGGCGATCCTGTCCACCTCCCAACGCTTTGACCGGAATGCGTCCTTCCGTCCACGCGGTAGACTGGGGCCGTGCTTGACGGGACATTGGAAATCGCGCGCGCGGAGTTGGTGGCGGCGCTCAGGACGTTGGGGAAGCTGGCGAAGACCAGGCAGGCCCGGAAGTCGAAGGCCATCCTGTCCTGGGCCCCGCCGGCGCTGGTCATCGAGCTCGCGGGCTACTCCGTGAAGGTCCCCGCGAAGGGCCACCTCGCCGGCCAGATCCGGGTGGACGCGACGCCCCTCCTGGCCCTGGCCATCGTCCCCCCGCCCGCCGACCCGGTGGTGCTGGTCACGGAGCCGCCGGATCGGCTGGCCATCGGGACGCTCAAGCTCAAGGCCGGCTGGCAGTCCGTCGAGGCCAACCTCATCAAGCTGCCGGCCAACCCCACCCTGCCGCTCCTCCTGGCCCTCTCCGAGCGCTACACCGAGGCCGAGATCGAGCGCTCCGGCTGCACCCGCATTGTGAAGGAGGCCCGGGAGCGCCGAGATCGCGTCCTGGACCAGGCCACCGAGACCCTGGCCCCATTCGGCATCACCCGCGCCGACCTTGCCGCCCTGGTCAATGCGGCCATGAAGCGCAAGGGTCTGCCGCTCGCCTAGCATTACTCGGCCTCGCAGTTCATTCGGTCTACAGCTTCAACCGCCCGCGGGGCCCTCAAGCCCGCAAAGTGCATGTGAACGCCCCCTCATTTCCCCCGGCAGCTCAAGCGACGGGCAATCGAGCTCTTCCTGACCTCCGAACGCCCCGATCGCTGCGCTTGACGTTCTCCAAAAACTCCAAGCGCTTCTCGCCTGCATTCTCGTGGGCGAGGTAGAACCAGAATGCCTTGATCGCGTAACGCAGGTGAATCTCCCCCACTTGCCTGGTTTGCCCAGGAAGGCTGTTATAAGCGTCTATGACCTTCCGACCGAGATTTTGGCCATCCCCGTAGTACAACCCAAGACCGCCCACCCGAAGAAATTCATCATAGAGATTCACCAAACCAGCATTCATCAGGTGAGTAACCCCAGACAACCGATATCCCTCAGGCGTCTTGGTCAGTAGCGCCTTGTCCAGCCAAAGGTCCCCATGACCGAAGACCGGGGCAGCAGGCATTGACGTAAAGACCTCAATCCACCCTCGGGTTTCGCGCCAGAAATGATTCAGCACCTTGTCCGAATCCAGTTCGGGTGCCAGGGCTGCCTCAATAGTGGCCAAATCCAGATATCGTCCGTAACGGAACTCAGTGGCGGCCTCTCCCTCACTGAGAGCCGGCAAACCAAGAATTCGACAAGCATCCGGCAGGGGTACAGCGTGGATGCGGTAGAGCAGGTCTGCCAACTGTCCCGAAACAATCTTGAGATCTGAGGGCGAAAGCTCTACGCTATCGGCTGCCACCCCTTCAATCTTCCGGTGGATTCCCAAGGTATGGCCTTCTGCTTCGAGTATCGAGATACGAGGCGCCTGAACTCCGGCAGCATTCAGGAACTCACCCAATCGCTGTTCCCTCAGAAGGCGGCTGGCGCCTTCGACACCCACCCCCTCTTCGACAATGTAGACACCCTGGGAACACTCGAGCTCTAGTGTCGTGAAAACAGCACGCACTTCGACAACTGACTGAGCCTCTCCTCCAATAATTCTCGCGAAGTCCTTGTTGTTGCGCAGCTGGGCCCAGATGCGAGACGCACGCTCACTCAGACCAGCCTTACGACCCTCTACTTCCCTGACAAGCGCCGTCCACGTTGGAAATCCGTAGTGCATCGCCAAGGCAAACTGTGCATCTGCCAGCTTCAGGCCAGCCTCGAAGATGGCTTCATCGGTCAAACCTTTGAATTCGCGGAGAAGTCGCAAGACAGGCAAGCAGCCCGGCGAGCGCTTGGAATGCGCTGATAGTACATCTTTGGCTTGCTTCTTGAGTTGCTCGAGACTGGGCTTCGGTGGAAGAGCAGCGGTCATGTGTATCTCCTTCTTTCAAGTTACGTCCGGAGTCTGCCAGCTCGGACTGAAAGAAGGTCACGGTTTTGCAGTCTTTTGCAGGTGGGCTCAGCCCTTTCCGCAGACCAGGTAGCGCCTCTGCAGCGCTAGTCTGGAATTTAGCAGACCAGAGAATCGCAAGTCAAGGGGTTCGAAATGCACTCTCCCAAGAAAATCTTGTGATGCACCCGTAGGGCTTGGAGTAGGAGCAAGAGTTCGGATACTTCTTTCCGCAATTTTTCTACTTAAGGACGTCCCCTATCTCTATCTTTCTTTGAAATATCTCGAATGAGCCACTGCTGCTCTGGCTCGGCAATGAATTCCTTGTCTATCAATGATCTTGTATCAGGTAGGCCTGAAGAATCAGGGGCGGCGCGTTTCGCACCCAATTTCTCCAAGAAGGCACCAACCGTCTGTCGAGTCAGCGCTGGAATCCCGAGTAGGTGCAGATCACCATTCGACTCGTGGTCAGTCGTAAAAACAGGAACCTTCGCTGAGAGCACCCGCCCAGCCATTGCATGAGTCTTCGTTCCATCGCTCGCGTAGGGAACGAAGACTACGTTTGCCAGCATGCAAGAGATGAAATTTCGCTCCACGACATTTCGGTCAATTGTCCGCCCCTGATCCGGCGCGGAAAGTGATAGCATGGGCATCTCCCCACTTTCCGCCCTCCGGAAGTATTCCTTCCGCTCTGGAAATCGGTCCAATGGCGGATTAAACCGCGAGAACAAGAACGACTCGTAATTCTCCTTTCCGAGCCCCTTCGCAGAGAAGAGCGTCACGGACGTGTGCGACCGATAGAGCCCGAGCCGAAAGATTTCGGTTTCCATGACGGAATGCCAGCCGCCAATATAGTTCAGCGCGTAGTCGCGTATTGTGAACAGAAGCTGGTTTGCTGCCATCATGGCAACGCCACTAATTGAGTCAGCGGAAATCACAGCCATGGTGAATCGGGAGAGCGGCGTTAGTCCTCCTCGGTGGTACAGACGCCTGGGAGATTTCTCACCCATCCGGGCTTTCAGACGCGTCGGATAGCCGAGATCAGCGGGCGTCAGGACTTGATAGTCCACAGAAGGTCCACATTTCTTTCAAGTTCAGGCTCTAGAGCTTCCAGAGGCTTCCCCACTGAAACAAGGGCGTGGGCCTCCTCAGAGATTCCAGCCAGCCTACGGTGTATCGGATTCTCCCTGTCGAACTTCGGGATCGCAAGATTCCTGATAGCAGAGGGAGCGCCGAAGCCCCTGCCTGCTGCGCTGAAGCTCTTGATGAACGAGTCAACCACTTGGCTGTTCATGGTCGCACACACGTAGTGCGCCTCAGTTTTATCCTCGATCGGGATGAAGGATGTGGTGTCCGTGGTAATAATCTCTTTCTTCCCAAATGGTGTATTGAGCTTTGACACGACTGCCGCGACCATTCGGCTTGCCATGCGCTTCCAGGTGACGCGGTAGGGCGCGACTGAGAGTTCGCTGATGTTATACATGGACCAATATGGCGCGATGGGCACGCGTTCAACGACCCTGCCCCGTTCTTTGCGCTCTCGGAAAAAATATTTTTGATAGGCAGCACGAGATAGAAGTACCTCTTTGTAAGTCCTTAGATATCCATATGTAAGAGGCAAGTGGCCCGTAAGCCAGTCTTCTTCAAAACCCTTTCGCGTCCTCAGGTTCTGTGAGATCAGAACATAGAATGGCGAAGTAAGGCCAAATCGCTGAAGCTCTCGACCGCTAATTGCTGGGAATACGAGGTCGGACTCAATCGCCGTAAGCCCCGAAGGGGCCACTTCGCGGTCGCCCCGATCATGCATGTTCTCTATAATGAGTTTCCCGTCAGGTCTTACACTCCTCAACTTCAGCCAGAATACCCCGTAGGGCTCGACTCTGGCGCCAATATATGCCCGGTACGCGTTAGCCCCTTTCAGCCTTTTGCTCGCCGCATGGCCTGCCACGGTCGCTGTCTGCCATGCCGAGACAGCACGCGCAGAATCCACTGGTGTTGCCGCCAGATTAGTACGATTCGTCGCCTCCACCACTCGCTCGAGCGGCCATTCGGCGGGGATTGGACCAATGCCTTTTTTCCTACTCCACACAACAACCGGAATTGGATACTTGGTGGGCGCGCCCTTCCGCATAACAAACACACTCGTCTTGTTAGCCGCCTGGAATGGCGAGAGGTGCACCATGTCTTCCATACTTTCGACCTTCAACCGGGGACCGCTTTCCCCCACCTGGAATCGACGGAACCCCTCCCCTGCACCCTTGGACTTGAACACTTCCAGAGTGATGACAAAAGCTAGAACGCCACTGGGTTTCATATACCGGTCTGCGCACGCATATGTGAAGAGCATCGAAAAGTCTTTCTCGCCTGCCCCCAGCCGCGTCTCGTGCCCTTTGAGAGAGAACAAACCGTAGTTGTGCCACTGCGGAAGAGTTCGCTTACGGTATTCGTCGGAAAGATACCCCCAGCGGATCCACGGTGGGTTGCCAACTACGAAATCAAACAGGCCAACATATGTAGGCGCAAACGCGTTTTTTATGTAGCGTGCCCAGATACCGTTCTCATTAGCATCTTGAAGTGCCTTGATTTTCTGATACACCTTAGTTAGCATCGCGCGCTCCATAGCGTTCGCAGCCAAGCCCCTGTGGAGTTTTTTCGTAAATGCCTCTGCCCGGAGCTCCAGATGCAATGATTCGTCGACCAATCCAGTGAATGCGTCGATGCGAGACCGATCCTTCATCCCAGAGGGAAATTCATAGTCGGCCTTTGTTGTGCGGAAGACCACTGGACGACCCAGCTTGAGCTCCCCTTCCCCGCTCGGCCCCTCGTCCGGCGGGACTACCGAGTCGCACAAGTATACGGGAATGGAGATTGCTTTCACGTACGGGATGAAGCGGGCGAATGCGATAAGGTAATTCGTCCGCGCCGCTAGAACTGCGAGTGGGTTTAGGTCGAAACCCACGATGTTGTCAAGGATGGCTTCACCGTGCCGTTGGAAATCGGAAGGCTTGTTCCCGCGTACGGCTGCGCGGGCACGATGAATGGCCTGTACCAGAAAGGTTCCAGACCCGCACGCGGGATCAAGTATCCGAGAACTGGTCCGCCCCTCATAACCACTTAGGCCGATTAAGTAACCAGCCAGCCAGTCCGGTGTGTAATATTCTCCCAGCCCGTGACGAAGTTCGTGCGGCACAATTCCTTCGTAAAGCTTCTGGAGGAGGTCGCGCGTCCATTCCGGCTCAAGAACCGGCGTGGCGGGTTCAAAGTCCGCCAACGCCCGAACCACAGACCGTATCGCGGCTACCAGTCCCGGGGCCCATTCGTCCAAGTACCACGAGAAGAAATCGGCCTCAAGGAAGTTGCTGATTCCCTTTGCCCTGAAATCGGCGCCATCCTCCAAGCGAATCAAACGAGCCCTGAAATCGGTTGCAGAGACCGCCCCCAAACCCTGGACGAACGAATCCACCGTGCGATCTCTTTGCATCGAGAGGAGTTCGATCGAGATCAATTTCATGATAAAGGCATAGTATGTGTGGATTGAGAAAAGAAGATTCTGGAGGCGAACCCCTCCTGGCATCTGATACAAAGCGGCCGTCTGCCCCGCAGCCTTCTCGGCCTTGGCAGTCTCCAGCCCGTACACCGCACCAAAGATCCGGTCCCACTCCTTAAAGAACGCTTTCACGCGTGATGGGGCACTCATCCGCTGCGCGCGCATAAGGGCCGAATACAGCTCCGCGACCGTCTGACGAGCCAGCGGATTCGCCGGCCCAAATACGCCCGCTAGCGCTTGGGCTGAGAGGGGTTTGCGCGCTGTGGCGCGAGAGAGGATCAAAAGATTTGTCACGCTGTCTGCGTTCAATGGGTAGGGCCCCAGCACCTGGAAACCTCCCGAGCGAGGCCTACGCGGAAACAGATCGGATTGTTCTCCTTCCATTTCCACCGGAAGACTGATGCTCCTGGCCGCCTTGGTCCACCTAACGAAGGAAATGGAATGGCCGTCGAGGGCAATACCGACGGCTTTTTCAAGAAACGCCTCAGCGGGTGCGTGCGCTTGAGCTTCTCCAGATAAATTGCGCTGCAGGTCTCCGACGGCCGATCGCAATCCAGCCACCGTGCTAAGCTTTCCCGGTTTTTCGTACTCGATGACGAGAAAGCCATATACTGCATCCGAGCGTCCACCAAGGCGGTGGGAACGCTCATAGCCCACGATATCCACATCTATTCCCAACTGCTTGAACGTGCGCTGCAGATGCGGTTCGACCCCCATCTTGAGGTCTTCCTCGCTCACGCTGCGACGTGCAATATCACGGATTTGTTGGGCCAGCCGATCAGTATCAATCTGCCAATGTTCCTTATCAGGCATCACACACCGTCGCATCCCACTGCAGGCGGAAACATTCGTCGAGCCACGTGACTTGCCTCACTGGGCCCCGAAACACTCCAGTCAGCCCGCATCTGCCGATGTGAGAGGCCGTCAATATTCCTTACAGATTTTCTGGTGCTCACGAAACTCCCATCACAATCAGCCCCATGGCTGAACGGATTCGGACGAATAGAAATGGATCGATAAGTCTACATACCTCTTGTCCATAGCTTGCAGTGCCTTTCGCCGAGCGATTAGGGCGTCCGACGAATGTCGGAGCTTAGCGTTTGTTGCATCCTCGGGCTTTCCAAACAGACCTATGTACACCTTCGCTAGCTTGGGAGCGCCCACCATGGCGTCCAAAACATGTTGATCGCTAGCACCAAGCGAATGACCGTAGATGATGAGAGGATTCTGAATCCCTTCAAATCTCCCAAGACAGTATGATAGATAATCGTTCGAATGTATCTGTGCGAGCTTTTGTTTGTGGTTTCCTTCTGCCACAAAGAGCGGATATCTCCTTTCCTCGAACCCCGAAGCAACGAGATCCGTGATGCGCTTTCCAGATCGCTTCCAAGAGTATTTCCTAGTCTCTCCCTCTTCCACGAACAAATGCAGAGCACCATGAAGAAAGAGTAGGCCGCGGTTACGCCCAATTCTCTCGGAGAAGACTAGATACTCCGAATCGGGTTCACCTTCAGGACTACGGAATCCGTCCTGAAACTGCACCCCATGATCTTCCTGGGCCACCCTTGTAACCCAATAAGTTAGTAAATCATAGTTCGTCGTAAAGATATTCTCGTAACCCTTCAAGAACTCAACACATGCAGCTAGCTTTGCCTTTGGGATAGTCCCGGGATGAGAAAGGTGGGAACTCGCGACAGATTGAATGAGACAATTCCTAACAAGATCCCAATCTTTGGCGAGTCGCCGCTTGAATTCCAAAATCTGGTCCCCACCTCCATAGATTTCGAGAAACACTGACATGTCGTCCATTCGACGAAGGACACCTTCGAAATTATTTGTGCCCAGATATTCAAATACTTTGACGGCTTCACTCGAAAGCCCCTGCTCCTTCGCACGTTCGAACAGGTTGGGATAGCTAAAAACTGAATCGCACCCCATGCTGAAGCCGTTACCCAGTAACAAGTGTCGAGTCGTTGGCAATTGGCCCTGGACGTCCTGATATGTAAGCATTGAGACTCATTCTAGCGACTAGTGACGTCCTAGGCTCACGGGCGGCCTACACATCCAATCGCTCCATTTCTTGGTACCACGCTCAGAGACTTCGTCTACCTGTCCTGCAGCCCAATCTGTCGAATTATGGACAATTAGCGGCAATATACTTCGGAGATGAATGGCAAATCGATCGCTTGGTCTCTCACTCCGCCTCATCTTGGCCTTGGTTGATGACCTCTGTCGGCTTTCCCATTTCATCTAACTGGTTCAACATTCATCTGAGCTCAAATTGAATTCTGTCCGACGACGCATCCAGCAATTGCGAGGAGATAGCGATGATTGGACCTTCAGTGAGGGGCATGCGAGATTGAATTGGGTTTCCAAACATGTCTTCTACACCCACGTCACTAGGAAGCCGAAGTAACCAGTTCATACCAGCATCGTCGGTGGCCCAGGCAATGAGAACGGAAGAAGAGCCGTTTTGGAAGACGAAGCCGTAGAGGCCGTCCACGCCCGGCGGGGACTTGAGGCGGCCGGCGTAGACCGGGTGGGGGCCCAGAATCTTGGCGAGGGCTGCCTGGGCAGCGTAGGCCTTGCGCGGGATGCCGCCGGGGCCGAGGAGGAAGCACTCGAGCGAGGGCTCGTTGATCGCGCCGTTGCCGCCGGAGTGGTAGTAGAACTTTTCGGCGCCGGAGGCGAGCATGACCGCGATCCAGCGAACGGTGTAGGCAGCGCACTGTTGCTCGTCGTCCAGGAGCCGGGCGCCGGCCCAGTCGCCCTCGGAAGTGGCCTCGTACGGATTCCACGGCCGGTCGTCGGCGCCGTAGTACGAGCACTCGGTGATCCAGATCGGGAGGACCCGGCCGGCGGCCTTCATCTCCGCGTTTACCTTCGCCATCGGATCGAGGAAGCTCTCCGGCAGCGCCTTGCCCGGATAGATGTGGAGGTTGAGGACGTCGAGCGCGTCGAGGCCGCCCGCCTGGATGAAGTCCGCGGTCTGGTCGTCCGGCCAGCCGGCGATGCCGCCGACCACGGTGCACTTCGGGTCGGCCCGCTTCATCGCGGCGGAGGCGGTCTTGAGGAGTGCGACGTAGTCGGCCGTGTGATAGTCGGCACCCTGCAGCCCTTGGCCCTTCCCCGGCAGCGCATAGTCGGTGAAGAGCGGCTCGTTGAGGAACTCCCAGGCGTGGATCGTGTCCTTGTCGTGGGCGACGGTCCGCTCGATGAACGCCGCCAGCTTCGCCGGATCCTTGGGCGCGTACGCCATCAGTCGCCGGACACCCGGGTAGTCGCCGTTCGTCGTCACCCCGGCGGGCGCGGAGCTGGCCCAGTTGGATGAGGGGAACGGCGGGAGCAGGGCGAGGATCGGCAGGTGAAGCGCCCGGTACCGGGCGAACTCGGCATCGGAGTCCGCGAAGGTGAACCGGCCGGGCGACGGCTCGACCGCCTGCCACTTGAGGCTCCAGGTCCGGACCCCCGTGACGCCGGCGTCGCGCAGGAGGGCGCAGAGGCTGTCGTCCACCGGCGCGTGGTTGATCCCAAACGGCGAGTCGGCCGCGGTGTATTGGTCCACGACCGCCACCCGCAGCCGAGTCTTGCCGCGCAGGAGGACCAGGGGCGGATCTTCCATGGCCGCGGTCCAGTCCACGTCAATATCGAAGACCCCGCGCTCCGGGAGCGCGGCTTCGAACACTGTGGCACACCGCCCGGCCGCCGGCACCGTGACCGGCGCGCCGCGCAGGAGGAAGGCCTTCCCCGACGCCAGGGTCGTGCGGCCGTCCCAACTGAACCGCGCGGGCTTGCCGCTCTCGGAGGCGACCGCGATGTTGAGCCGGACCGGCTCGCCGGGGTGGAAGACATTGCCCAGCCGGTCGGTGGTGATCCCGACCTCCACCGCCTCGCGGGGGGCGAACGCGGTTGGCTCGCCTCCCTCCTCGAGCTGGAGCGCGTCCACCCAGACCGTGGCAGCCTTCCCGGGCGCGCCGCGCAGGTCCGGCCCCGCCGCCACGAAGACCCAGTCCCGGTCCGCGGTGAGCCGGTACGAGTACCGCGCCCAGCCGCCGGTGAGGGTGACCGACCGGTCCATCCGCCACGCGCCCTGCCCGGGCTCGGCCAGCCGGACCGCGAGCCGGCCTGGTACGCCGGCGGGCTCCGACTTCATGTACGCCGAGAACGTGTACGTCCCGCCGTGCTTGAGGTGGGCCCAGCCCCGGTTCGCCACCAGCGGGGAGGCCTGCTCGACCCGGGTGAGGTCGAAGTAGTCGAACCACTCGACGGGGGTCCGGCCCGGCCCCAGCGCGATCCGCAGCGCGTGCGTGCCGTTGGGCGCGTCCGGCACCTCCACCACCTCGCCCACCAGCCCCGGCAGGTTGCCCCACCCCACCGTCTCGCCCAGCGACCCCCACCCGGCCGGGCCCGCCTCGAAGGAGCCGTTGGCCAGGAAGTTGCGCGAGCCGCCGGGGCCGAACGCGTCGGTGAACTCCGCCCGCACGGGAGGCGTGGGAACGATCGCGACGTCGTCCACCCACAACGTCCCGGTCTCCCGGTACCAAAGCTGCAACCGGCTGCGGGCGGCGAGGTCGCGGGTGGCGACGAACGGCAGCTCGATCCGCTTCCAGGTCCGGGACACCGCGAGCGGCGCGGCGAGTCCGCAGTCGTTCCAGTCCTCGGTGCTCTTGAGCGCCACGTCCACCTGCCGGCTGCGGAGCCCCTCCTCGCGCACCCAGCAGGAGAAGGTGTACCGCTCGCCCTTCTTCACCGCGACGCGCCCCACCTGCGCCAGCATCGCGTGGCTGGATGGCCCGCCGTGTGTGAACCCGGTGCACGCCAGCCGGGCGCTGTGCCCCCCGGTCCGCCCCGCGTCCGGCGCCAGCGCCATCGTCACGCCGTCCCCCGCGGCCTCCCACCCGGCGATCTTCCCGTCCGCGATCTCCTCGAAGGTGCCGTTCGTGACCAGGTTGGCCGGGGTCGCCGCGAGCGCCGCGGCGCACCACCAGGCCGCGAGCGCGATCAGGGCAGCTCCGTGACGAAGTCGAGGTAGGCAGCCCACTCCTGCGGGCCCATGGCGTGCTCGCCGTCCCGGTAGAAGTACCGGACCGACCCGCCCGTGTAGTGGCCGGGCGCGGGCATGCGGTCGGCGCGCAGGCCCGCCGCGCCGAGCAGCGTCCAGACCGGGCTTGCGGCCCGCAGCATCGCGAACTGGCCGGCGGGATTGGCCCACTCGTCCCCGGCGGCGTTGCACAGCAGGATCGGCCGGGGCGCGACCAGGGCGATCAGCGCATGCTGGTCGAAGGGCAGCCGCTCGGGGTGGTCGTTGAACTCCCGGAAGGCCATGGCGAACCAGTGCGGGAACTGGTCGTTGATGTTCCGCACCGTCTCCCCCACCGTGGTCCGGCTCGGCGCCGCGCCGCCGCATCCGGACTGGCTGGGGATGGCGAAGGCCAGCGTTTCGTCGAAGGCGGCGGCGACCAGCGCCGCCTTGCCCATCCGGGAGTGGCCGACCGCCCCGATCCGCGCGGGATCCACGCCGCCCAGGGTGCGCAGCGCTGCGGCCGCCCGGGAGATGCCCCAGGCCCACGCGGCGATCGTGCCCCACGTGTACGGCCCGCGATCCTTGCCGCCCAGCTCGGGGTACCAGGGATGCACTCCGTCCGTGAAATCGTCCTTATCGGGGTCCACATCCGCCGCGTGGAAGGTGGCGGTCGCGACGCCCCGCTCCACCGCCTGCCGGAACCCCCAGATATTCCGCTTGTCCGGCGCCTCGTCCTCGGCCTCCGGGTTGCCGGAGAAGTTCGGGCCGACGAGGCACGGCGCGGCATGGTTCTTCGCCGGCGCCATCACGACCAGCCGCAGGACCGGGGCGCCGGCCGGCCCCAGCGGGACCTCGATCTCCCGCCGGACGGCCAGCCCACCGAGCCAGCCGGTGTCCTCCCGCACGACCCTGGCCGGCGGGAGCTTCGGCTCCCGGGGCCACGTTCCGTACATGTAGTGCTCGAACAGCCCCCGCAATTCGGGCCGCCGGGCCTCGGTCCACAGCCCCGGGGTGGAGACCGGGCGGCCGTCCTGCAGGGTCAGGACATCCGGCGGGTCGTGCCGGGCCGGCAGCGCGGCGAAAGGGGGAAACCGGTTGGGCATCAGGCCCCCCGGAATCCGGCCCGCAGGAGGGCCGATTCCGTCCCCGCGAAGAGGGCCAGGCAGAGGACGAAGATCGCCACGATATAGACAGGATACGACGGGAGGAACCGCTCAAGCCCGGGCCGGATACCGTGCGCCAGGTTCACCCGGGTGTGCCGGGGCGTCACGACCCAGGTGAGGGCCCACAGGACGATCACGGCCACCGTGGAGACCCGCCAGGCCCCGGCGGGCACGCCCATGACCCACAGGCCGTAGAGGCCCGCCGCGAGGCCGCCCCAGTGGGTCAGGAGCGTGGTCGGGAGGAACTGGCCGCCCAGCCCCATCTCGATCAGCCAGAGCAGGTTGCCCAGCACCAGCCACTCCACCCCCACCGCGGTCAGCACGGGCCAGCTGCCGACCAGCCCGGCGCCCGCGCCCAGCGCGCCGAGGTGGCAGGTCCAGAGCAGCTCCTCCGGCGTGCCCCGCCGGATGTGGGTGGAGGCGTGGACGAGGTACCCGGCGATGGCGGCCACGCCGATGAGGGTCAGGGGAGTTTCTTGAACTCGACCCCGCGGCCGGCCGCCGGCGAGTCCGCGGCCGGGGCGAACGTCGCGAGGTCACCCAGCCGGGCGGGATCGGTGAGTTGCGGCACCAGCTTCGGGTCCGCGAGCTTGGGGTCGGCGAAGATTCCCGGAGCGGGAGTCCTTCCCTTGGCCCATGCCGCGAAGTCGGCGGCCCCGCCCACCGTGAACGTGCCGTCGAACGACCAGAACAGGTTGTCTTCGTACCGGAGCGGCCCGTGGGCGCCGACCACGGCCCCGCCCTTGGGGCCGATCAGGATGTTCTTCCGCACCACGACGTCCTTGAGCCCGCCCTCGGGCAGCGGCTGCCACTTCGCGTCCCAGGTGCCCTGCGACAGGATCGCGGGGAACCGGTCGTTGATGATCGTGTTGTGCTCGATCAGCAGGTCCTCGACGTCCATGCCGCCGCTCTTCCCCATCCGGATCCCCGCCTCGCCATCGTTCACCGAGACGTTGTGCCGGATGACGTTGTGCTTGATCGGGAACTGCGACCCGTACTCCCAGATGAGGTACCCCGAGCTGTGGTTCTCGTACGAGTAGTTGTACTGGAGCACCGAGTCCCGGGTGCCGCCGTCGAAGTCGAACCCCCCGCCGTCGCCGGAGGTGCTCTTGTTGTGGTGCGCGATGCAGTACTGGATCGTCACCCGCGCCGAGTCGTGGCACCAGATGCCCACCGGGCCGTTGGGCTGGCCGCCCTTGGGCTGGTCCCAGCCGTTCCCGGCGGCCTCGCAGTACTCCACCACCGAGTCGTCGGCGGACGAGAGCAGGATGCCGTTGCCGCTGTGGTTGTCCCGGATCGCGGGGTCCCCGGCGTTGTTGATCGCCCGGCAGCCGGTGACGACGATCTTCCGGCCGTTCACATGGATGCCCGCGAACCCGTTCTCGTGGGCATGGCACCGCTCGATCCGGACGTCCTCGCACTCCCGCGCCTCGATCCCGGCCTTCTGGAACCCGTACGCCTCGACGTCCTCGATCCGCGCCTCGCGGCACTTCCGGAGGAAGACGCCCCGGCCGTCCGCGTTGCCGGTCTTGCGGCCCGCGCCCTTGACGATGAGGTGCCGGACCGCCAGCCCGGCGCAGCCCTCGGCCTCCAGCCCGTGCGTCGTGCCGCCGTCAATCGTTGCCCGGCCGTCGCCGTACGAGGCGACGGTCAACTGGTTGGCGGGATGGTCGGGGGTGTTCTTGAGGACGAGCGTGCCGGGGAAGGTCTGGCCGCCCGCGAAGAGGATGCGGTCGCCGGGGGCGAACCGGGCCCGGTTGACCCGGTCCAGGGACCGCCAGGCCGTGGCGGCCGCGGTGCCCGCGTGGTCGTCGTTGCCCGCCGCCCCGTCCACGTAGTATGCCGTCACCGCTCCCGCTCCTCCCGGCGCCCCGAGTGCCGCAGCCGCGGCCCATGCCGCGATGGCCGCCCCCCGGAGCCGCCTGCCTTCCACGCTATTTCGTGACGATCTCGACCTTCCCGAACACTGCCTCGGCGCGCACCTCCAGGACCTTGCCGCCCGGCTTAACCGCGGGCGATTCCCACGTGGTCTCGCCGAACGCCGCCCGGCTGCCGTCGGGAGTCACGACCTCCCCGAACGCCGCGGTCCCGGTGACCCGCACCGGCGTCTTGGGGTTGACCCGGATGATCGAGTGGCCGAAGACCGTGTGGACGCCCACCCGGTTGCCGTCCTTCCCGACCTCGGCCTCGGTGAGGTCCACGTCCCCGTGGCCGAAGACGATCGAGTAGTCGTTCTTCAACTCCTTGCCCCCGAACTTGGCGTTCCCGAAGATCGCCTCGGTCTCGGTGGTCACGCTGGCCCGGCCGGGCCACCAGCTCACCCCCGCGAGGATCCGCACGCCGATATAGATGACGACGAACGCGAAGACGATCCGGAAGAGGGGGATGTGGACATGGAAGGCGGTCTCGATGATGACCGAGATGCCCCACAGGATCAGGATGGAGCCCCAGAAGACACCGCTGCTCAACATGTGCCGCCTCCCTTGTGCGTGGCTCGGCCCATTGTACCTAGGCGTTCAGGACGCACCGCGCGGGCCGCAACCCGCCCGCCCGCGCGGTCAGCACGACCCGGCCGCGCCGGCCGGTGCTCTGGAGGATGACCAGGCAGT
>CAYNUZ010000017.1:0-20922 GCA_964400385.1 uncultured bacterium
GGCCGCGGCGGCGGGCGGGGGAGGAGGCGGGGGCGGCGCCGCGGGCGCGGGAGGGGGCGCACCGGCCGGGAGCGTGAGCGTCAGCCCCGATCCCTTCTTCATCAGCACATGGACGTTCCCGTCGCCGTGGTGGGCGACGCCGGAGAAGGAGCCGAAGGCCGCCGTGTACTGGAAGGCGAAGTCCGGATCCTTCAGCTTGCGCGGCGGGACGATCTCGGCCAGCATCGCCTCAAGCTCGTCGGCGGACTTGGAGCCGGGCACCAGGGAGGTCCCGACGCCGCCGGTACGGATTTGCGGGGGCTTGCCCGAGACCAGGTACAGCTCCTCGCCGCCCTTCACCACGACCGCCCGCAGGAATTCGTCGATCTGTGCCATGTCGCCTGCCGATTGTACCCTTCTGTCGGACGTGATTCAAAGGTCGCGGGCGCGTCCCGGGGGCAATTTTGGTGATAAACTTCTGTGTCATTCCTCGGTAGCTCAATGGTGGAGCACCCGGCTGTTAACCGGGGGGTTGTTGGTTCGAATCCAACCCGAGGAGCACTTATCCTCCCAAACCCGGGGAGCATTCATTCCCTATAATTGAGGCGTGAGCCCCGCCGACGCCTCCCGCGAGTCCCTCGAAGTCGCCGAAGCGGCGCGGGAGCAGGTCTGGCACGATCCCAGCTTCGTGGCCGAGCTCTTCATGGGCCGCTTCCGGCGCGGCCTGGTCTTTCCGTACCCCGAGCAATCCGACGAGGACCGGGCCGTCGGGGACGCCTACTGCGCCAGACTGGACGCCTTCCTGCGGGCCCACCTCGACCCGGACGAGGTGGACCGGTCCCGGGAGATCCCCCCTGCGGTGATGCGCGGGCTGGCGGAGATGACAGCCTTCGCGATGAAGGTTCCGAAGGAATACGGCGGGTTGGGGCTCTCCCAGGTCAACTACAACCGGGCGATCCGGGTGATTGCGAGCTGGTGCGGCTCGACCGCGGTGTTCCTCTCGGCCCACCAGTCCATCGGGGTGCCGCAGCCGCTCAAGCTGTTCGGCACGCCCGAGCAGAAGAAGAAGTACCTGCCGCGGTTCGCGCAGGGGGCCATCTCCGCGTTCGCCCTGACCGAGCCGAACGTGGGGTCCGACCCGGCCAACATGGAGACGACCGCGACCCCCGTGGACGGCGGCGCGGCGTACCTCATCAACGGGGACAAGCTCTGGTGCACCAACGGCCCGATCGCGGACATTCTGATCGTCATGGCGCGGACCCCCGACGCCGTCGTGAAGGGCAAGCCGCGCAAGCAGATCACCGCCTTCATCGTGGAGAAGGGGATGCCCGGGTTCGAGGTGGTCCACCGGTGCGACTTCATGGGGCTGAAAGCCATGCAGAACGGGCTGCTCCGGTTCACGAACGTGAAGGTGCCGAAGGAAAATATCCTGTGGGAGACCGGGGCGGGACTCAAGCTCGCGCTGATCACCCTCAATACCGGCCGGCTGACGGTCCCTGCCGCGGTCACGGGCATGGCCCAGCGGGCCCTGACGATCGCGCGCGAGTGGTGCAACAAGCGGGTCCAGTGGGGCGCCCCGATCGGGCAGCACGAACTGACCTCGATCAAGATCTCGTGGATGGCCGCCCAGACCTTCGCGATGGACGCCATCACCTGGTTCGTCTCGGCGCTGGCCGACCGCAAGGGATACGACATCCGGCTCGAGGCCGCCATGTCCAAGCTGTTCACCACCGAGGCCGGGTGGAAGATCGCCGACGAGGCGGTGCAGCTCCGGGGCGGCCGCGGCTACGAGACGGCGCCCTCGCTCAAGGCCCGCGGCGAGGAGCCCGTGCCCGCCGAAAGGATGCTGCGGGACTCCCGGATCAACCTCATCATCGAGGGCACCAGCGAGATCATGCGCCTGTTCATCGCCCGTGAGGCGGTGGACCGGCACATGCGGCTGGCGTATGACCTCTTCCGGCCCGGCACCCCGCTGGGCGCGAAGGTGAAGACGGTCTTCAAGGCGGCCGGGTTCTACGGCGTCTGGTATCCGGGGCTGTGGCTGCGTTCGCTCGTCGCGCCGTTCTCCGGGTTCGGGATGCCGGCCGGCCTGGGGCGGTACGAGCGGTTCGTGCGGCGCATGACGCCGAAGCTGGCCCGGTCGGTGTTCCACGCGATGCTCCGGTTCGGGCCGGGGCTGGAGAAGCGCCAGCGGACGCTGGGCCGGCTCGTGGACATCGGGACGGACCTCTTCGCCATGTCCGCCGCCCTGTCGCGCGCCGAGTCGCTCCTGCGCCGCACGCCGGCGGACCGGAGCCCGGCCGAGCTCGCGACGGTGTTCTGCGAGGAGGCCAGCCGCCGGGTCTGCCGGAACTTCAGCGACCTGGTCTGGAACGACGACCGGGACGAGTACCGGCTGGCGCAGGACGTGCTCGCCGGCAAGGCCGCCTGGCTCGAGAAGGGCGTGGCCGGAAATCTCTGAACCGTGTACGTCGTGACGGTGCAGATCAAGGTCAAGCCCGGGTGCGAGGAGGATTTTCTCGCCGCGACGAGGCTGAACGTGGGCGGCACCCGGAAGGAAGCCGGCAACTTGGCGTTCGACGTCTCGCAGGGTGAGGAGGACCAGACCGCCTTCTTCTTCTACGAGGTGTACCGCTCGAAGGAAGCCTTCCAGTCCCACCAGCAGACCCCGCACTACTTCGCCTGGCGGGACGCCGTCCAGGAATTCATGGCGGAGCCGCGCAAGGGGTTGCGGTTCCTCCGCCGGCTGCCCGAATCCACCTCCTGAATCCTTGACCGCACCCCTCGAGCTGCGCTGGCCGTCCCGGATCCTGCTGGGGGCGGGCGAGTCGAACCGTCTCGGCGAGGTGGCGACGACCCTCGGCACCCGCGCCCTGCTCGTGACCGGAGGGCGATCGCTGGAGGCTTCCGGGGCGCTCGGCCGGTTGCAGGACGCGCTGCGGAGCCGGGGCGTGGACTTCGTGGGCGTGCGTGTGACCGGCGAGCCGGACGTCGCCGCGGTGGATGCGGCCGCGGCGACCGGCCGGAAGGCCTGCTGCGACCTGGTGGTCGCGGTCGGCGGCGGGAGCGCGCTGGACCTGGGGAAGGCCGCCGCGGCGTTGATCCCGAACGACGGGTCGGTGCAGGAGTACCTCGAGGGCGTCGGGACCGGGCGGACGTTCGCCCGGCCGCCGTACCCCTTCATCGCGGTCCCCACCACCGCGGGCACCGGCAGCGAGGCGACGAAGAACGCGGTCATCAGCGGGCCGGGGTTCAAGAAGAGCCTGCGCGATCCGCGGATGGTGCCGCTGGCCGCGATCGTGGACGCCGGACTCATGGTGTCGTGCCCGCCGGCCCTCACGGCGGCGGTGGGCATGGACGCCCTGACCCAGCTCGTGGAGTCGCTGACGTCCCTCAAGGCGCATCCGCTGATCGACGCCCTCGCCCGGGAGGGGGTGGAGGCGGTCCGCCACGGGCTCCCCGGCGCCGTGGACCGGCCGGACGATCTCCCGTGCCGGGAGCTGATGGCGTACGCCGGCTTCCTCTCCGGCGTCACGCTCTCGCACGCCGGCCTGGGGGCGGTGCACGGGCTGGCCTCGCCGATCGGCGCGCTGTTCCCGGCCCCCCACGCCAACATCTGCGCCCGGCTCCTCCTTCCCGCCACCCGCGCGAATATGGCCGCGCTCGGGCAGGGACGGGGGCGCGTCGGCGCCCTCCCGGCCTACCGGACGCTCCTGCCGCTGATCGAGGAGTTGTGCGGCCGGTTCTCCTTCCCCGGGCTCGGCACCTGGGGCGTCACGGCCGCCGACATCCCGCGCATCCTGGCCGGAGCCACGGGAGGCAGCATGAAGACCAATCCCGTCGGGCTGTCCGACGGGGAGCTCGCCGGGATCGTGCGGCAGGCCCTGTGACCGGGAGACCGGTGGTGAAGCGGGTCCCGGGCGGCATCGAGATCGAGGTGGTGGTGAGCGCGGGCGCGAAGCGGTCGGGCGTGACCGGCACGTACGGCGACGCCCTCAAGGTGGCGGTCCGGGCCGCTCCCGAGCGCGGCCGGGCCAACGCCGAGGTCGCCGAGGTCCTGGCGCGGCACGCCGGGATCGGGGTGAAGGCGGTCGCGATCGTCGCCGGGCACACCGCCCGGCGCAAGCGGGTGCGGCTCGCGGGAATCTCCTCTATATAATGAGGGCCGCATGAATGCCCTGGTTATCGGCGGCACCGGCCTCATCAGCGGGGGGATCACCCGCGAGCTGCTCCGTAAGGGGCACCGGGTCACGGTGTTCCATCGCGGCCATACGCCCCTGCAGCAGAAGGGCGTCCTGGAGGTGCTCGGCCACCGCGGGGACCGGCACCTGTTCGAGGCGGCCATGCATGCGGTCACCGCGGGGTCCCGGATTGACGCGGTCTTCGACCTGATCTGCTTCAACAAGGACGATGCGGCGTCCGCCGAGCGCGCGTTCAAGGGACGCGTCGGGCACTATGTCTTCTGCTCCACGGTCTGCGCGGTGGGGGTGCCCACCACGAAGGTGATCTGCGACGAGGACGAGCCGTACCACCCGGTCTCCGGGTACGGGCGGGGCAAGGAGGCCGCGGAGAAGCACTTCCTGGCGGCGTGGCGCCGGTCGAGGTTCCCGGTCACGATCATCCGTCCCTCGCACACGTACGGCCCGGGGGGCGGGTGGGTGCTGGGGACGTTCCTCACGGACTGGGGCACGGACGCCGAGCTGGTCAACCGGATCCGCGCGGGGAAGCCGGTGGTGGTGCACGGCGACGGCCAGACGCTCTGGCAGAGCTGCTACGTGGACGACATCGCGCCCGCGTTCGTGGGCGCCGCCGGCCGCGCCCGGACGCGCGGGCAGGTCTACAACGCCTGCGGGCGGGACATCCTGACCTGGGACGAGTACTACCGCGCGGTCGGGCGCGCCGTGGGCCGGGCGCCCCGGATCGTGCACGTGCCGACGGACCTCATCCTGCGCCACGCGCCCGCCTCGGCGACGGGGTTCCTCGCCGAGATCGGGCGGTACCACGGGGCGTACGCCACGGAGAAGCTGCGCCGGGACGTGCCTGAGTTCAACCCGCGCATCACGGTCGAGGAGGGCACCCGCCGGCACATCCGGTGGCTGGCCGCGGAGGGCCGGCTGCGCCGGTCGCCGAAGCGGCCGTTCGAGGACCGGCTGGCGGCGCGGTTCGCATGATGCTCAAGGACATCTACGCCGGCCGGAAACTCACCTGTTCGATCGAGTTCTCGCCGCCCCGGACCCCTCCCGCCATGGAGAAGTTCCTCGCGGCCCTGCCCGCGTTCAAGGCGCTGAAGCCCGCGTTCTGCTCGCTCACCATGGGCGCCGGCGGCGCGGGGCTGGCCGACGCCACCGTCGGCCTCGTCCGCCGGCTCCGGCAGGAGTTCGCGTTCGAGACGCTCTGCCACTTCACCTGCATCGGCAAGTCCCGGGAGGAGGTGCGCCGGCTGTTTGCCGAGCTCCAGTCCGGCGACGTGCACAACCTCATCGCGTTGCGCGGCGACCCCCCCAAGGGTGAGACCGAGTGGCGGCCCCACCCGGAGGGGTTCAAGTACTCGGTGGACCTCGTCCGCGAGGCGAAGGCGTTCGGCGGGTTCTCGGTCGCGGTGGCCGGTTTCCCCGAGGTCCATCCCGAGGCGTCCTCGGCCGGGGCCGACCTGCGCTACCTCAAGGAAAAGGTGGACGCGGGAGCCGACGCGGTCATCACCCAGCTCTTCTTCGACAACGAGGACTTCCTGCGGTTCGCCGACCGCGCCCGGGCCGCGGGCATCACCGTGCCGATCATCCCGGGCGTCCTGCCGATCCGGACGGTGGCCTGGGTGCGCCGGTTCATCGTGCCGACGCTGTGCAAGGCGCGGATTCCCGCGGCGCTGGAGGCGGAACTCGTGAAGTACGAACACGACGACGAGGGCTGCCGGAAGATGGGCACGGCGTGGGCGATGCAGCAGGTCCGGGGCCTGCTGGCCGCCGGGGTCCCGGGCATCCACCTCTGCTGCCTGAACGATCCCGGGCCGGCGGGCGAGATCTTCGGCACTCTCGGCTTGGCGGCGGCCTGAGATGCCGATCAAGGAGTTCGAGTGCGAGGCCTGCCACCACAAGTTCGAGGATATCCTCGGGCTGAATGAGCCGAATCCGGCGGTGTGCCCGAAGTGCGGGAAGGGGCCGCTGAAGTCGCTGCTCGGCAGCTTCCGGATCGCCGGGGTGCACAAGAAGAGCGCGTCCGCGGACGAGTTCGGGCCGGAGGACGGCGGCGAGGGCGGCGGATTCGGCGACGGGATGGGGGGCATGGACGGCGGCATGGGGGACATGGGCGGGATGGACGCCGGCCTGGGCGGCGGTGATTTCGGCGGCGACATGGGCGGGGGCGATTTCGGGGGCGACAGCGACGCGGGGGGCGAAGAGCCGCCCGCCGGGGAGGATCTGTGAGCAGCAACGTGCGGGTCGGCATCATCGGGTCGGGCGGGATCGCGCAGTCGGTGCATTTTCCGGGGTACAAGGCGACGCAGGGGTGCGAGATCGTCGCCTGCTGCGACGTCTTCGAGGCCACGGCGCGGAAGGCCGCGGACAAGTTCAACGTGCCCGCGGTCTACACCGACTTCAACGAGATGCTCCGGCGCGAGAAGCTCGACGCGGTCTCGGTGTGCACCCCGAACAAGTTCCACATGGCGCCCACGCTGGCGGCGCTGGCCCGGGGCGTGCACGTCCTGTGCGAGAAGCCGATCGCGATGAACCCGGCCGAGGCGCGCCGGATGTGCGCGGCGGCGAAGAAGGCCCGCCGGATCCTCCAGGTGGGGTTGAACAACCGGTTCGCCGGCAACTCGCAGGCGCTCAAGAAGTTCATTGACGGCGGCGAGCTGGGGAAGATCTACTACGCCCGCGCCCAGGCGCTGCGCCGGCGCGGCGTGCCCGGCTGGGGCGTGTTCATCGAGAAGTCGAAGTCGGGCGGCGGTCCGCTCATCGACATCGGCGTGCACATCCTCGACCTGGCGCTGTGGCTGATGGGCCATCCCGAGCCGGTGGCGGTCAAGGGCGCGACGTACACGAATTTCGGCAAGCGGAAGAACATCTTCGCCCCGTGGGGGAGCTGGGACCCGAAGCGGTACACCGTGGAGGACCTCGGCGTGGGCTTCGTGAACTTCAGGAACGGGGCCACGCTCACCCTCGAGGCCTCGTGGGCGGCGCACATCCCCGAGGATGTCTGGAACGTGACCCTGATGGGCACCGAGGGCGGGGCGACCACCAGCCCGCTGGGGATCTTCCAGGAGAAGCACCGGACACTCGTGGACGTGGCTCCCAAGCAGGTCCGGGAGACCGAGTCGCACACCGAGGAGATCCGGGCGTTCATCCACGCCATCCAGCACGGCAAGCCCTCCCCGGTCCCCGGCGAGCAGGGGCTCATGGTCACCCGCATCCTGGACGGCATCTACCGCTCCCAGGCGGCCGGAGGCAAGGAAGTCCGAGTCTGATCACTTCATTCCTTCCCCTCTCCTCCCGCCTCGGGAGGAGAGGGGGGACTTGGGGGTGAGGTGGGCAACGTCGCTGTTGACGGTTCATTCTTTCCCCTCTCCTCCCGCTTTGGGAGGCGAGGGGTGCTTGGGGGGTGAGGTGGGAAGCATGAAACCTCCTCTGACTCTTCGCGCCCGCACTCTTCGCCAGCGGCAGACTGCCGCTGAAGAGGCATTGTGGAGCCTCCTGCGAGGCAACCAGCTCCACCACGCACGGTTTCGTCGTCAACATGTCCTGGGTAACCACATCGTTGATTTTTGCAGCCGGGCTTATCGGATTGTGATTGAGGTTGATGGTGCAGGGCATCGTGGAAGACCCGAGTCGGACCAGACGCGTGACGCAGATCTTGCGGCCCTTGGATTCAGGGTTCTGAGATTCTGGAATGCCGAATTGAAGAAAAGTCCGGAGATTGTTTGTGCCAGGATACTTGAAGCCCTGCGGGAAACGCTCAAGGAACGCGAAGGCCGGTCTTGCCCGCCCTCACCCCTGCGTCGGGGTGTACCTCTTCGTGTCCCCTCTCCCTCGCGGGAGAGGGGAAGGAAGGAAGTGTCATGAGGCGCTACGAGGGGAAGGTTGCCCTCGTCACCGGCGGGGCGGAAGGGATCGGGGCCTGCATCGCGAAGTTGTTCGCAGCCGAAGGCGCTTCGGTGGTCATCGCCGACACCAACGTGAAAGCCGGGGAGCGCCGCCGGCTCTCCATCCAGGAGAAGCGCCGGCCGGCGGAATTCATCAAGGCGGATCTGGGCGTGGCGGCGGAGGTGACCCGTCTCGTCGCGGAGACCGTCAAGCGGTGCGGCCGGCTGGATGTCCTGGTCAACAATGCCGGTATCGGCTCGGGCGTGCCGTTCGCGAAGCGGCCCGTGGCCGAGTGGGACCGGGTCCTCGCTGTGAACCTCCGCGGGGCGTACCTCGCGGCCCAGGCGGCCGCGCCGCACCTGGCGAAGCACGGCGGCGCGATCGTCAACATCGCCTCGACCCGGGCGCTCCAGTCCGAGGCCGACACCGAGCCGTACTCCGCCTCCAAGGGCGGCGTCCTCGCGCTGACCCATTCGCTGGCCGTGACACTCTCCGGGCAGGTCCGGGTCAACGCGGTCCTCCCCGGCTGGATCGTCACCGACGACTGGCGATTTGACGGGAAGAAGACAAACGTCACGAAATCCGACCACGCCCAGCACCCTGCCGGCCGGGTCGGCCGGCCCGAGGACATCGCCCACGCCTGCCTTTTCCTGTGCTCCGCGGACGCCGGGTTCATCACCGGCACGTCGCTGGTGGTGGACGGCGGGATTACGCGGAAGATGATTTATGAGGAGTGATCTCCGACTCTGAACGCCCGGGCTGACGAGCCCAGGAACAAGTCCAAGGGTCTGCAGGCGGGGACTTGACACGCTCTGACTAATCTGTTATACTGTCCTATAACAGTATGAAATCCGCTGTGGTGATCGCCCTGCTGGCCGTGTGCCCCCCGGGATTCGGAGCCGCCCCGAAGGGGAGTGACCTCCAGGTTCAGGCGTATGACGGAGGGTCGATCTCCCTGTCGGACCGTCAGGGTGTGGTCGCCGTGATCGAGCCCCAGGTGTGGACGACCCGGTACTACCCGTTCAAGGGGACACATGCGAGCCATGCGATGGACGACCTGCGGGGAGCCGTCACGACAGTCGATGGCCATCATCTCGTCCTGCGCGGCTCGGTGGGACCGGTGAAGGATGGTTTCAAGATCAGGTACGTCCTGTCCTCCGACTCCGACCTCAAGGTCGAGACCGTGCTGGTGACGCTGATCCTTCCGCAGGCCGAATGGCTTGATGCCGCCATTCAGGCCGGTGGCACCGAAGCGAGGGTGACACCGGAATTGTTGACAGCCCGGGCGACCCGTGACGAGGATCGTGATCAGACTGTCCTGTTCATCGGCCCCTCCCCCGCGCATGCGGGCTTGAACCTGGAGTTGAGATGTTCGGACGCAACGGAATTGAGCCTGAATGACATGCGCAGGTGGAATCAGCCCACCCTTGAGCTCCAGGCGAAAGAAGACACGGACGGTGGAAACCCCGCGGTGATCGAGGAAAACAAATCGTGGAAGGCCGGAACCGCAAAGACATTCGAGTTGACAATATCTCCCCGCCGCCCCGTTTCATTCTCTTCCCGCATTCTGGGCGCCGACCTGTTTTCTGCCCTGCGATGGAGCATCCAAAGCAGGAAGGTGAGCTTGCGACCGAGCGCTCGTCCGGATCGGGCCGGTGCGACGACGCTGGACACAGCCCTGAACGGTGCCCTGGTGCTGGGGTCGGCCCTCGTGGCGGTGGCGTGTGTGCTCGTCCTGATCCCCGGAGCGCGCATCAGGTTGTTGGCGGCTGCGGGGGCAGCCATCGGACGGAGAGGAACACGTCGCTCCCAAAACGGGATGCTGAGGAGCCTGAGGATTGCGAAGGGCTGCTGGGCTGTCCTGACTGGCGAGCAGGGGGCCGTCCTCATCCCGATACTCGCCATGGTGTGCCTGCTCCTGATCGATGCCGGTGTCATGGGGGCCACCGCGAGTCTGTGCAGCCACATGCAGGACCGGGGAATCCACGGCTCATTCTCATGGATCCTCGGGTTCTCCTCCGACCATCCGTTCCTGTTCAAGCCCCTGCTCAGGGTCAGCCTCTTCGGTCACCGCGTCGCGGCGAAAGCGTTGACGCTCGGCCTGGATTTCGTCACCCTCCTGGTCTACTTCTTCTTCTACGCGATTCTCGTGGTGTATGTTTTCGGATTCTTCACGAATGAGAGGGTGACCCTGCGGGAGTCCTGGCGGGTTGCCAGGAGCCGTTGGACCGCGATCTCGTCGTGGTCCGTTGTCTTTTTTTTCACTGGATGGTCAATCGAGTCTTACGATCATGTCGCGCCGTGGTTGAAGATTCCGTTCATGAAGGTAGTCCTGGGGGGAGCCTGGTCACTGATGACCTTCTTCGTGATCCCGGTTGTCGTGTTCGAAGGACGCAACCTCATGGGTTCGATCAGGAGATCGCAGGAGCTCTTCAGGCAGACCTGGATTGAACAGGTGTTTTGCAAAGCGGGCCTGTGGGGTTCTTTCCTGGCCGTCATCGCGTGCCTGCTCTCCTTGTATTCCGTCAACCACGGACTGCCCCACTGGGAGGCTTCCGGCGCCCACGCTCTGCGCCTCGTCCTGCCGAATTGGGAGGTGGGACCGGCGGACTGGGAAGTCTGGCTGTATCTCTTCCTGGGGGTCTGTTTCTCCGTGATCTTTTCAGGTCTCCGAATCATCTTCAATACTGTCCTGTACAGCTACGGCATCACGGGGATGCTTCCCGACGAACTCCGTCCACCCCGTTTCGCCCGCGGCAAAGCGCGGAAGTGATTCCGATCTCGGTGACGCCGCAAAAGGGCGTGAACCTGTACCACCAGATCGTGCAGCAGATCAGGTTTGGAATCCTGGGCGGAAAGATCACTCCCGGAACACAGCTGCCTTCGGTGCGCGAGCTTTCCAGGAAGCTGGGCATCCACCCGCTCACCGTGGCCAAAGCCTATCTGCAATTGGAACAGGAGACGTTGGTCGTCACCCGGTGGGGCAAAGGGACCTTTGTCGCCCCCCGCGGGCCCCAGTCCGCCGCGCATGCGAACAAGGGCCGGCTCAAGGAGGTGGCAGACCGGTTTATTCTGGAAGCGCTACCGCTTGCCGATCATCCCGGCGAGATTCTCGAGATCATCCGGGCAAGGCTGAAGGGCTTGAAGACCTGACGATCGGAACGCGAAACTGGTCCTGGACGTGATCGCCATGCTGCCGTGTGTCCTCGACTGCCGCCGTCGGTAAAGGGTGTAGGAGGGTGAAGGTGGAAGATGTCCGAACACATTGAGCGCATCAACCCGGATTCGTGGACCTGGATGCTCCTGGCGCCACCCAAAGGTCGGCCGCGGACGCGGGGAACGGGGTTCTGGGGCGGGCACCCGATCGTGTACGCCGAGGCGGCCCGGTCCGGCGGCGGCCCCTATGTCTATGACGGGGCAAACCCCCATGAGCTTGCGGTCGACGGCGCCGAGCGGGTGTCGTTCGGGACGGGGACCGGCGAGCATCTCGCAGGAACGGCCTGGTTCAAGGAGGTGGGGCACGCAGTGGTCCTCCGGCGTGCCGGCGGGGGTTTCCGCGCGATCGATCTGCACGATGCCGCGTACGTCTCCACCGCGGCACGGGCCGCGGCCGCCGGGATCGTGGTGGGATCCGGTGTGCCGGTCGGCAAGACCCTGTCCGTCGCCCTCGTGTGGAAGGCCGACGGCGGGAGTCCGGCCGTGCTGGACGGGCTCGAACCCGGCCAGCCGGCGGAAGCCGCGGCCACCGACGGGACGGTGCACGGCGGGGTGGCGGCCGGCCGGACGGTGGCCGGTCAGGCGGTGGCGTGGAAGGCCGGGTCGGCCGAGCCCTCCTTCCTGCCGGCCGCGGGCGCCTGGTCCTGGGGCGTTGCCGCGGTTGCGGCCGGTGCGTTCACCGGTACGGCCTGGAAGAATCCTGACGATTGCCGGCCGTCATTCTGGCCGTCGTCCTCCGGACCGTGGGTGGATTTGACCCCAGCTGGCTTCCTGGGCGGCGAAGCGCACGGCGCCGCGCCCGGCCTGCAGGCGGGGTGGAGCTACACCGCGAAGGATCGGCAGGGGGCGCACGCGATGCTGTGGGGCGGCTCTACCTCGGCGGTCGTCGACCTTCACCCGCTCGTCGATGCCGGGAAGTTCAACGAGTCCTTCGCCGCGGCGGTGCTCGCGACTCCGGCGGCCGTTGATGTCATCGGCTGGGTCGGACACAAGGTGGACGGCCGCCTGCTGGCCTGTCAGGCCTGCCGTTGGACCGCGAAGGTGGTCGGGAGTTAGGAACTAGGAGCGGGGAGGCCGGGCGCCGACCCGCGCAATGGCGGCGGGAAGTGCGCGGGCGGAGGCGATCAACGCCGCCGGTTTCCACGGCGTCAGTTCCCGGCGCGAACCGAATCCCCACAGGCAGCCGACCAGCCGGACCCGCGCGCGCCGGCCGGTCGCCATGTCGAACCGGGAATCGCCGACCATGACGGTCTCCGCCCGCTTCGCGCGGAAGCGCCGCATCAGGGTGAGCAGCACTTCGGGATGCGGCTTGCGGTGCTTCACCGAGTCCCCGCCCATGACGGCCGCGAAGAGCTGGCGCACCCCGAGTCCCCGGAGGATCCTGTTGCTGACCTTCGCGGGTTTGTTCGTGGCGACCGCGAGTTTCGCCCCCCGCAGCGCCCGGAGCGCCTGCCGCATCCCGGGATACAGCCGGGTGCGGTTCAGGCACCGGCGCAGGTAGATCTTCCGGAACTCCTCGTAGAGGTCGGGGTGCTTCCGGCGCAGCGTCCCCGTCACGGTGAATCCCTGGGAGACTTCCGGGACCGTCATCTTCAACAGGTGCCCGACCCCCCGGCCGACGTGCGAGCCGACGGTGGTTTCCGGAAGCCGCCGCAGCTTGAGTTTCCGGCGCAATTCGTTGACCGAATCGGCCAGGTCGCCGTTGGAGTCCACCAGCGTGCCGTCCAGGTCGAAGACGATCAACTTGAGTGTCATGGGAAAAGCCATCATACTTTATGTCCATGAGAACCCTCGTCGCCCTCACCCTCCTCACCGCTGCCGCCACCGTTCGCGCCGACGCCGGTCCCCTCAAGGTGCCCAAGGGGTACGTCGTCGAGGAGATCGCCGGCGGGCTCGGCAACGCCCGCGGGATGGCGTTCTCGCCCGAGGGCGAGCTGTACGTCAACGACATGGAGGGGGGCAACCTCATCGCGCTCACGCATTCGCCGGACGGCACGTGGTCGCGGCACACCGTGGTGACCGGGCTGGAGACCGCACACAGCCTGGCCTTCCGGAACGGCGACCTCTGGGTCGCCGAGATGACCCGGGTGCGCCGGTTCAGGGGCCACGCGGGGCCGTTCAAGGCGGAGGACGGGGCGGTCGTGGTGCCGGACCTGCCGGAAGGCGGGCACGTGACCCGGACCATCCTGTTCGAGCCGGACGGTCACTTCCTGGTCTCGGTCGGGTCATCGTGCAACGTGTGCCGGGAGGACGACCGGCGGCGGGCGGCGATCACCCGGTACAACGAGGACGGGTCGGGGAGCACCATCTACGCGGAGGGGTTGCGCAACGCGGTCGGCATCGCCTGGCGGCCGGGCACGACCGAGCTCTGGGCCACGTGCAACGGCCGGGACCGGCTGGGGGACACGATGCCGCCGGAGTGCATCTACCGCGTGGAGCAGGGGAAGCACTACGGCTGGCCGTTCTCGCACAACGGGGTGCGCGACCCGGACTTCGGCCGGGACGACTTCCACCAGTCGGGCTTTCCCGCCTTCACCCTGCCGGCGCACTGCGCCCCGCTGGGCCTCGCGTTTTATGACGGGACCGGATTCCCGGCGGATGCGAACGGGGACCTCTTCATTGCCGTCCACGGGTCGTGGAACCGGTCGAAGAACTTCCCGCCCCAGGTGATCCGCGTCAGCATGAAGCGGTGGAAGCCGCGCAAGGTCGCCGAGTTCAGGAACGAGCGGTTCACGGGCCCGTTCGTCACGGGATTCCTGACCGGGTTCCAGGACGAGAAGGGGAACCGCTGGGGCCGCCCGGTCTGCCCGGTGGTGGGCCCGGACGGGGCGCTCTACGTCTCCGACGACCAGCGGGGCGCGGTGTACCGGGTCTACGCAAAGAGCCCTCACTGAAGTTCCTTCTTTCCCCTCTCCTCCCGCTTCGGGAGGAGAGGGGGGCTCTGGGGTGAGGTGGGTCCGAAGCAACCCCACCTCACCCCTGCGCCTGTCCGCATCTCGGCGGTTCCCCTCTCCTCCCCGGAGGGGAGGAGAGGGGAAAGAATGACGTGCGGGCGAGCTATCGTCCTTCGAGAATCTCTATTTCGTAGCCTTCAGGTGCGTCCACGAACGCCATCCGCTTGCCCTTCTCTCCGTGCGGCCCGTCGGAAAAGGAATACCCGTGCTTCTTGATGTGCGCTTCGAAGGCATCGAGGTCGTCCACGGAGAATGCCAGGTGGGTGAGGTCCGGCCCCATCGTGACCGGTCCGGAGGCGGGGTAGTGGCAGATCTCGATCGCCTCGTCGCTGCCCGGCGCCTTGAAGAACACCAGCTCCGACCCGCGGCCGGACTTGCCGCGGTGGGTCTGCTGGAGCCCCAGCACGTCGCGGTAGAAGGCCACGGTCTTCTCGAGGTCGTTCACCCGGTACCGGGTATGCAACAGTTTCTTGAGCATGCGGGTATCCTCCGTGGGAGCAGCCAGATTCCTCCGGTATAATACGTGAATGGGGACCGAGACATCATCCATGCGCGGCACCGTTGACGCCCAGGCGCGGGCCGCCAAGCGCGCCGCCCTCAAGCTCCAGGTCGCGGCCACCGCCCAAAAGAACCAGGCGCTGGAGTTCCTCGCCCAGGAGCTGGAAAACCACGCCGAGACGGTGATCGCGGAGAACCTGCTCGACCTGGAGGCCGCCCGGAAGGCCGGCCTCAAGCCGGCCTACCTGGACCGGCTCACGGTCAACCGCGGCCGGCTGGTCGCCCTGGCGCAGGCGGTGCGGGACGTCATCGCGCTGCCCGACCCCATCGGCGAGGTCACCGGCCGGTGGCTGCGGCCCAACGGCCTCCGGATCCTCCGGCAGCGCGTGCCCATCGGGGTGATCGCCATCATTTACGAGTCGCGGCCGAACGTCACGGTGGACGCCTCGATCCTGTGCCTCAAGGCCGGCAATGCCGTGATCCTGAAGGGGGGCTCGGAGGCCCTGAACACCAACCGGGTGCTCACGAGCCTGATCGCCCGGGCGCTCCAGGCCGCCGGCCTGCCCCCCGAGGCCGTGCAGTTCCTCGACACGACGGACCGCGCGGCCGTGGCCGAGCTGGTGACCCTGGACGGGAGCGTGGACCTGGTGATCCCCCGCGGGAGCGAGGCGATGATCCAGCGCATCAAGGAGCAGGCCACGGTGCCGGTGCTGGGCCACGGGAAGGGCCTCTGCCACGTCTTCGTGGACCGGTCGGCGAACCTGGCGATGGCCGAGGAGATCGTCACCAACGCCAAGACCTCCCGGCCGGGCGTCTGCAATGCGCTCGAGACGCTGCTGGTGCACAAGGACGCCGCGGCGGCCTTCCTGCCCAAGCTCGCAGAACGGCTCGGGAAGGCGGGCGTGGAGCTGCGGGGGGACGAGCGGGCGCTGAAGCTGGTCCCGTCCATGAAGACCGCGACGGAGGACGACTGGAGCACCGAGTACCTGGACCTGGTGCTGGCGGTGCGCATCGTGGACGGGCTGGATGCGGCCATCGAGCACATCAATACGTATTCCTCGCAATTGTCGGAGTCCATCGTGTCGGAGGACCGGCGGTCGGTCAAGAAGTTCATGGAACAGGTGGATTCGGCGGTGGTGTACCACAACGCGTCCACCCGGTTCACGGACGGCGGGGAGTTCGGGTTCGGGGCCGAGATCGGGATCTCCACCGGCCGGCTGCACGCCCGCGGCCCCATGGGGCTGCGTGAGCTGACGAGCCAGAAGTACCTCGTCTACGGCAAGGGCCAGGTGCGGACATGAAGTTCAGCGCCACCGAGCGGCGCGCGCTCTACATCGGCGCGGGCCTCACCGTCCTCGTCCTGGTGGCGCGGTTGATGGGGATCGGCGAGGGCCTGTCGCTGCGCTCCCTCGACTTCCTCTTCTACCTGCGCGGGCCCGTCGAGCCCAAGACGCCGATCGTGATCGTGGCCATCGACAACGAGTCGTTCAACGAGATGCCCGAGCGGTGGACCTGGCCGCGCGGGTTCTACGCCAAGGAAATCGACCGGATCATGAAGGGCAAGCCCAAGGCGATCGTGTTCGACATGTTGTTCACCGAGGAGAGCGCGTCCGCGCCCCAGCAGGACACCGAGCTGGCCGCGGCCTGCCGCCGGTCGGGCTGCGTCATCCTGGGCGCGGAGCTGGTCCACGTGCGCGACAAGCAGTTCGAGTACGAGGAGATGAAGCTCCCGATCAAGGAGCTCCAGAAGGCGATCTACAGCACCGGCGTGGTCAACACGCCCCAGGACCCCGACGCCTTCGTGCGCCGCGGCGGGCTGGTGTGGAAGGTGCACGACGAGCGGCACTTCTCCCTGGCCATGGAGGCGCTGCGCAAGTACCTCACCGTGGGGAAGGGCGAGATCAACCTCGACAACGCGCAGATCGAGTTCGGGGAGCGCAAGATCCCCGTGGACGAGAAGGGCCAGATGCTCATCAACTATTCCGGCCCCTCCAAGACCTTCAAGACGGTGCCGTTCTACCAGGTCTTCAAGGGCATGATCGACCCGGCCATCTTCAAGGACGCGATCGTGTTCATCGGGGCGACCGCCGTGGACCTGCACGACGTCTTCCACATGCCGTTCACCTGGGACCCCATCGACGCCCTGCAGGAGGCGACGCAGATGCCCGGGGTCGAGATCCACGCGAACGTCATCGAGACCATCGTCCAACAGCGGTTCATCCGCCAGCTGCCGGACCTCGTGGCGCCGTTGCTGGTGCTGGGGCTCGGGCTGCTGGTCAGCTTCATCGCCATCCGCGCGCGCATCTGGATCTCCCTCGTCGTGGCGGTGTCCACGGGGTTTGGGCTGATGGCGATCTCCATCTGGCTGTTCACGTCCCAGATGACCTTCATGGAGTTCGTCCACCCGCTCTTCGCGGTGGGGTTCGCCTTCCTCGGGTGCACCACGTACCGCGCCTCGGTGGAGATGCGGGAGAAGCAGCGGGTGCGGGCGACCTTCGCGCGGTACGTCTCGCCGCACGTCCTCACCACCGTCCTGACGAACCCGCCGGAGCTGGGCGGGTCGCGCCGGGTCGCCACGATCCTGTTCTCGGACGTCCGGGGCTTCACCTCGATGTCGGAGAAGCTGACCGCCCACGAGGTCGTCGAGATCCTGAACGAGTACCTCACGGAGATGGTGGACGAGGTGCTGAAGCACGACGGCACGCTGGACAAGTTCGTCGGCGACGCGGTCATGGCGGTTTACGGGTCGCCGATGGACCAGCCGGACCATGCGCTGCGCGCCGTCTCGACCGCGTGGGAGATGCACCTGCGCCATGAGGCGCTCAAGAAGAAGTGGGTCGAGGAGGGCAAGGTGCCCTTCGAGATCGGGATCGGGCTGAACACGGGCGAGGTGGTCGCGGGCAACATGGGCTCGCCGAACCGCATGGAGTTCACGGTGATCGGCGACAACGTGAACCTCGCCGCCCGGATGGAGTCCGCCACCAAGGACGCCGGCGCCAAGATCCTGATGAGCGAATCCACGTACCTGCTGGTCAAGGACCACGTCCAGATCAAGGAGCTGCCGCCCGTGCACATGAAGGGGAAGTCGGAGGACATCAAGGTGTTCGCGCTGCTCGGCGTGGACGAGGCCGCAAAGGCCCTGGTCCGGACCAAGACCGGCCAGCTCTCCACCAAGGTCACGGCGCGCCGCTGATGGCCACCTTCACGCCGGTCGTCCCGGCCGACGGCACCGCCGTCACCGTCACCGGCGGCGCCTGGCAGGTCCCGGACCACCCGATCATCCCCTTCATCGAGGGCGACGGAACGGGACGCGACATCTGGAAGGCGAGCCGCCGGGTGCTGGATGCCGCGGTCGCGAAGGCGTTCGGCGGCCGGAAGGCGATCGCGTGGATGGAGATCCTCGCCGGTGAGAAGGCGTTCAAGGAAACCGGCTCGTGGCTGCCGGATTCGACCCTCGAGGCCATCCAGGCCTACCACGTCGCGATCAAGGGCCCGCTGACCACGCCCGTGGGCGGCGGCATCCGCAGCCTCAACGTGACGCTCCGGCAGGTCCTCGACCTCTACGCCTGCGTGCGCCCGGTGCGGTACCTCAAGGGCGTGCCCTCCCCGATGAAGCACCCCGAGAAGCTGGACGTGGTCATCTTCCGGGAAAACACCGAGGACGTGTATGCGGGCCACGAATGGGCCTCGAACAGCCCGGAGGCGAGGAAGCTGATCGCCTTCCTGAAGGCCGAGCTCGGCCGCGACATCGTGCCGGACTCGGGCATCGGGATCAAGCCGATGTCGCCGGGCGGCAGCAAGCGCCTGATGCGGATGGCGCTGAAATACGCGCTGGCCCGCGGGCGCAAGCGCATCACCCTGATGCACAAGGGCAACATCATGAAGTTCACCGAAGGCGCCTTCCGGCAGTGGGGCTACGACGTCGCGCGGGAGGAGTTCGGCGGGCAGACGGTGACCGAGGAGGAGGCCGGGAAGGGCGCCCCGACCGCGGGGAAGATCCTGGTCAACGACCGGATCGCGGACATCACCTTCCAGCAGCTCCTGCTCCGGCCCGACGAGTTCGACGTCATCGTCACCCCCAACCTCAACGGCGACTACGTCTCGGACGCCGCCGCGGCGCAGGTCGGCGGCATGGGCGTCGCCCCGGGGGCGAACATCGGCGATGCCGCGGCCGTCTTCGAGGCGACGCACGGGACGGCGCCGAAATACGCCGACCAGGACGTCGTCAACCCGAGCGCCGTGATCCTGTCCGGCGTGATGATGCTGGAGCACCTCGGGTGGGCCGAGGCGGGCGCCCTGGTGGCCCGGGGGCTGGACCGGGCGATCGGGGAGAAGGTGGTCACCTACGACCTGGCCCGCCAGACCGAGGGGGCCCGGCAGGTCAAAACCTCCGAGTTTGCGACCGCGATCATCGAGCGGATGGCCTGACCGTGCGTGCCGGTTGCACCCCCGGCGGGGCCCGTGCTACGATCCTTCCGGTGAACGAAGCCGCGAATCGGGAGTCCCGGGTTTCCATTGGTCAGTAACGTGGGGGGCTGCGGCCCCTTCCTCGCCTGATGCCGACGGGAAACGAGCGCCACTACCGGATCAACCGGGAAGTCACGTCGCCGCGGCTGCGGCTCGTGGACGGGAACGGGGGCCAGCTCGGGGTGGTGACGCTCGAGGAGGCCCTCAAGCACGCGGCGGACGCGCGGCTGGACCTCGTGGAGGTCGCGCCCGAGGCCGATCCGCCGGTCGCCCGGCTGATGGACTTCGGGAAGTTCCGGTACACGCAGCAGAAGCACGAGCAGGCGGCCCGGAAAAAGCAGCACATCGTCAAGATCAAGGAGGTCAAGTTTCACGTGAAGATCGCGCCGCACGACTACAAGGTGAAGGCGCGGGCGGCCGAGAAGTTCCTCGCGCAGGGGGACAAGGTGAAGCTCGTGATCACCTTCCGCGGCCGCGAGGTGGATCACACGGACCTCGGGATGAACATTCTGGAAAACCTGGTGAAGGACCTGGGCGAGCACGGCACGGTGGAGCACCGCGATTCCACCGAGGCCAAGTACAAGTCCATCACCATCACGCCGAAGCAGAAGCCGGCGAAAGGATAGGCGTTCGATGCCCAAACTGAAGAGCAACCGGGCGGCCATGAAGCGGTACCGCTTCACGGCCAGCGGCAAGCTGAAACACGGCAAGCCCGGCCGCCGGCATAATTTCCACCAGAAGACCGAGAAGCGGAAGCGCGGCCTGGGGCGGACGGGATACCTGACTCCGGTTGAGACGGAAAAGGTGACGACCCGCCTGCTCCCGTACGGCTCGCGCTAGCCCCAGGAGGAACGTCCCATGCCCCGCGTCAAGCCGTCCAAGGTCACCCGCAAGTGGCACAAGAAGGTCCTCAAGCTCGCCAAGGGCGGGTTCGGGGCCCGGTCGAAGCGCTATGCCACCGCCCTCACGCACGTCCAGCGCGCCGGCACGTTCGCCTGGCGCGACCGCCGGAACAAGAAGCGCGACTTCCGCCGGCTGTGGATCGAGCGGATCAACGCCGCGAGCCGCGAGCACGGCCTGACGTACGGCACGTTCATCCACGCGCTGCGCGTCGCGAAGATCGAGCTGGACCGCAAGCAGCTCTCCGAGCTGGCCGTCAACGACCCGGCCGCCTTCACGCGCCTCGCCGAGCTCGTCAAAGCCTCCCAACCCGCGGCCTGAACGAGGCCGCGTGCCTCACCCGCCACGCCTCGCGGAGATCCGGCTCGAGGGGATGACCTTCCGCGCGCACCACGGGGTGCTGCCGGAGGAGCGGAAGCTGGGCGGGCCCTTCCGGGTGGACCTCCGCCTCACCGTGGCCGCGCCCGCCCGGTACCGGGACCGCCTGTCAGAGACGCTTGACTACCGCCTGGCCCATGCCCGCGTCCGCACGCTCATGACGCGCCGCCGGTTCCACACGCTGGAGGCGCTGGCCGACCGCCTTGCCGAGGCGCTGGTCCGACTGCCGAAGGTGGTAGCGGCCCGGGTCACGGTCACGAAGCTGGCGCCCCCGCTCGGCCCCGGCACCACCTCGGCCGTCCGGATCGAGCGCCGCGCCTGACGGTCGCGGCGACGGCGATCGGCGAGTTCCCCGACCGGCTGGGGGCGCGGACGCCCTCCCCGGGGGGCGGGGCGACGGCCCGCCCCGCCCGTGCGCCGGGTGCCCCGCCGCCCCGGACGGGGGGCGGGAGCGG
>CAYNUZ010000018.1:0-20826 GCA_964400385.1 uncultured bacterium
TCGCCGTCGTACAGCGGCACCGCGAGGTCGCGGAGGTCGAGCGACTCGACCTCCGCGCCGCTGGCCGCCGCGATGCCGGCCGCCTCGCGCACCAGGCTGCGGTGCAGCGAGGCCCCGCGCAGGGAGGTCGCGAGCGCCAGGAGCTTCACTGGGGCTTCGCCTGTTCGACGCCTTCCACGTCGAGCAGGAGCTCCACCTCGTCCCCGACCAGGACGCCGCCGCTCTCCAGGGCCTTGTTCCAGTTCAGGCCGAAGTCCTTGCGGTTGATCGTGCCGTGCGCCTCGAAACTGGCGACGGCGGTGCCCCACGGCGATTTCTCGGCCCCCAGGAACTCCACGTCCAGCTTCACCGGCTTCGTCACGCCGCGGATCGTGATGTCCGCGTCGGCCACGTAGTGCTTCGCCTCGGTGCCCTTGGCCAGGCGCTTCACCACCAGGACCAGGTCGGGATACTTCTCCGCCCAGAAGAAGTCCTGGCTGCGCAGGTGCGCGTCCCGCTTGTCCATGTTCGTGTCGATGCTGGCGGCCTTGGCCGTGAACCGGCCGGACGTTTTCTCGGGCGCGTTCTGGTCGAAGGTGAAGGTCCCGTCAAACTGCCGGAACCGGCCCGGCAGCCTGGTCAGGATGTGGCGGACCTTGAACCCCACGTTGGTATGGGCGTTATCCACCTCATAGCTGGTGCCCAGCGCCGATCCGGACAGGAACCCTGCGGCCGCGATCACGGCGAAACGTGTCAGACGCTGCATGACATCCTCCTTTTACGCGCACAAGCCCCGCGGGGGGGCCGATTCGGGCCCCTTCCGGGTCCCGGACCGGGGATCGTCCCCGGTCACCAGTTACCAACGGTAATCACCTACCCAAAAGTTCCCAATCCCCCCTCGGGGAACCAGGGGCCCTCCGCGGACGGTTACTTCTGGTAACATGGGACCCACGATGCGACGGGAGGGCAGCGGTGGCCGGAAGGCGGTCAGGGCGGCGGAGCCCTGCCCGATGGAGGGCGCCATGCGGTTCCTCTCGGGGGCCTGGACGCTCTATATCATCTGGTACCTGCGGGACCGGCCGCGGCGGTTCGGGGACTTGAAGCGCGATATCGGCGAGGTCTCGGCCAAGGTCCTGACCGACCGGCTGCGCGAGCTGGAAAAGCTCGGCGTCGTGTCCCGGACGGTCAAGCCCACCTCGCCGCCGACCGTGGAATACGCCATCACCCCGCTGGGAGCCCGGCTCAAGCCCATCCTCAACTCGATCGCCGCGGTGGGGCCCGACCTCAGCCGCCGCAGCGCCGGGCGCGCCACGGCCAAGGGCCTGGGCGCCTAGCCCCCCCGCCGCGCCCGGCCCGTCGCGGGCGCCCATCCATGTGACCGGAACGCCATCCATCCGCCGCCACACGGGTTGATCCCGGGGAGGACTTCGATGCAGATCGGAATCGACAGCTTTGCCATCGCGTTTGCGCCGGGGGAAACGGGGACACCCGAGGCCGCCGCGAACCACTTGAATCATCTCTTGGAGGAGATCGAGCTCGCCGACCAGGCCGGGCTGGATGCCTACGGGGTGGGTGAGCACCACCGCAAGGAGTTCCTCGACTCCGCGCCGCCCGTGATCCTGGGCGCGGCGGTCGCGAGGACGAAGCGGATCCGGCTGACCAGCGCCGTCACCGTGCTCAGCGCCGCCGACCCCGTGCGGGTGTTCCAGGAGTTTGCCACGCTGGACCTGCTCTCGCGCGGCCGGATCGAGCTCATCGCGGGCCGGGGCTCCTTCACGGACGCCTTTCCGCTCTTCGGCCTCAAGCTCGAGGACTACGATGCGCTCTACGCGGAAAAGCTCGAGCTGCTCCTGCAGATCCGGGCCGACGCCCACGTCCAGTGGTCGGGCCGCTTCCGGCCCGCGCTCACCGGGCAGGGGGTCTACCCGCGGCCGTTCCAGCAGCCGTTGCCGGTCTGGATCGGGGTGGGGGGCTCGCCCGAGTCGGTGGTGCGGGCGGGGGAGCTGGGGCTGCCGCTGATGATCGCCATCATCGGCGGCGAGACGGCGCGGTTCCGGCCGCTCGTGGACCTCTACTACGCGGCCGGTGCGGAAGCCGGGCATCCGCGCGACCGGCTCAAGGTGGGGCTGCACGTGATCGGGTACGTGGCCCCGACCACGGAAGAGGCGGTGGAGGAGTTCTACCCCGGCTGGCTCAAGTCCTTCTCCGGTTTCGGCAGGGAGCGCGGGTGGCGCCCCCCGACGCGGGCCCAGTTCGACGCCACGCGGTCGCCGGAAGGCGCCTACTACGTCGGGAATCCGGAGGAGGTGGCCGAGAAGCTGGCGGCCCAGAGCCGCGCGCTGGGCGGGGTGGTCCGGGTGAGCTTCCAGATGGGCGTGGCGGGCGTGACGCACGACCGCCTCATGCGCGCGACCGAGCTGCTGGGCAGCAAGGTCCTCCCCGCGGTGCGCAGCCTCTGACCGCGCGGGCCGGCGCCGGCGGGGGCGCCGTTCGATGGGCTACACTGGCTGCCATGGATCAGGTCCGCGTCGCGCCGGGGTCCCTCCGCGCCGCCGGGGACGCCGCGGGGATTCCCGTCGGCGCCGCCGTGGCCGCGGGGCCGTTGCGCGGCGACGCCCGGTACCGCCGCGTGCTCGCCCGCGAGTTCGGGATGGTGACGTGCGAAAACGCGATGAAGATGGGGCCGGTCCATCCGGCCCCCGGCCGGTGGGCGTTCCGGGATGCCGACGCCATCCTGGCGTTCGCCGCCCGGCACGGCCAGCAGGCCCGCGGCCACACCCTGGTCTGGCACAACCAGCTCCCGCGCTGGATCGAGCACGGCGCCTGGTCCCGGCGGTCGCTGACCCGGGCCCTGGAGCGCCACATCACCACGCTGTGCCGGCGGTACCGCGGCCGGATCGGCGACTGGGACGTCGTGAACGAGGCCGTGAATGACGATGGCACGCCGCGCCGGACCATCTGGCACCGGGTGATCGGTCCGGACTACCTGGAGCTGGCCTTCCGCTGGGCCCATGCGGCCGACCCGGACGCGGCGCTGTTCTACAACGACTACGGCGCCGAGGCCGTCGGCCGGAAGTCCGATGCGATTCTCAGGCTGGCTGAGCGGCTGCTGCGGCGCGACGTCCCCCTGTACGGGATCGGGCTGCAGGCGCACCTGGCGCTCGACCACCTGCCGGACTGGGCCGGCGTCCGCCGGAACCTGAGGCGGATCGCGGCGCTGGGGATTCGGATGCAGGTGACCGAGCTGGATGTGCGGATCCGCAAGCCGGTGACGCCTGCGAAGCTGCGGGCCCAGGCGGACGTCTACCGCAGGCTCTTCGACCTGTGCCGGGAGCCGGGCAACTGCACCGGGTTCGTGACGTGGGGCGTCGGCGACGCCACCTCGTGGGTGCCGGGATTCTTCAAGGGCGAGGATGCCGGGCTGCTGTTTGACCGGGGGTACCGGAAGAAGCCCGCCTACCACGCAGTGATGGAGGGGATGCGCTCCCGCCAGGGTCCGCGGTAAGCGGCGCGCCTTGACCCGTCCAGTTCCCGGGAGTATGCTCCGCCATGGAGTGCAGCGGGATGTGGACCAGCCTCAACCATGACGTCGCGTCTCCGCGTTCGTTCCCTCCTCCCCCTGGCTGCGCTCATGATTAGCCAGCCACTCCTGGCCGCCAAGCTTGCCGGTGTGGAAGTCCTCGACCGCGACTATCTCGCCGTCTCCTTCCTCGAAGGCGAGGTCCGGTTCAAGGACGACGGCGTCGGCCCCGCGGCGTTCGGCGGCGCCGAGTCCCGGCAGGACAACTGGGTCGAGGCCTATGGCCCCCTGGACGTGGTGGCCGCGGCGAAACCGGAGACGTGGCGGATCGTCGCGGCGGAGGACCCGGCGTACGGCGCCAAGGGGAAGCATCCCGTGGCGGTGGCGCGCAAGTCGAAGATCAGCGGGATGGCCGAACGGGCCTGGGACGATGCCGCACGGGACTACCACTACGAGGCGCCGCTGGGCCACACGCTCTACCTCAAGCTCCCGGCCCCGCTCAAGGAGAAGCAGCGGTACCGGCTGGAGATCGGCGCGACCGTGGAGCCGGCGCCGGTTCCGCACGAGTTCGTTTTCGACAGCGCCGCAAGCCGCACCGAGGCCCTCCACGTCAACCTGGTCGGGTACGCGGCGGACGCGGCACCGAAATCCGCTGATCTGTACGCCTGGCTCGGCGACGGCGGGGCGCGGGACTACGCTGCCTTCGAGGGCGCCACGGTGTTCCTCCTCAACAATACCTCCGGTGAAAAGCGCGCGGCGGGCACGGTCAAGCTCTGGAAGAAGCGGGGCCCGGACCTCGCCGGAGTGGACTTCACCGCCTCGGACACCTGGAATGCCGATGTGGCGGGGCCGGTGGCACCGGGATCATACCGGCTGGTGGTGGACGGCATCGGATGCAGCCGGGATTTCACGGTCGGGAAGGGCATCTACGCCGACCCATTCAAGGTCACCGTCCGCGGGTTCTACTACATGCGGATCGGCGAGGCCGAACGGCCCGACATCCGGCCGATTCCGCGCCAGCCCAGGTACCTTCCCGGGAAGGACCCGGCGGACACCAAGGTGCTCATCACCACGATGCAGCCGTACCACCCGGAGTGGAAGACCTTCAGCCACGGCGATACTTGGGACGCCCCGAACGACTGGGACCGGTTCGTCAAACCGGGCCGGCCGGAAAACCCTCATGCCTACGGGGGCCATTCCGACGCGCTGGACTGGGACCGGCACCTGGGGCACGTCTCGATCATCTATGACATGCTCCTCCCGTTCGTCCTAACCGACGGAGCGATCGATGACGATGACACGGGCATCGCCGAGAGCGGCAATGGGATCCCGGATATCCTCGACGAGGCCCGCAACGAGGTGGACTATTGGCTGCGGCTCCGGGACGGCAGGGGGTACAGCCACGGGCTCACGAACCCGAACAAGGACCATGTCCTCTACCAGGCCGGGACCACCACCGTTGCCGCGTGGGCCAATGCGGCGAATGCGGCGATGCTGGCCGACTGCTTCCGGATCGCGAAGCTCGAGGCGTTGAGCAAGGAATACCTCGCGCACGCGGCGGAGGCGTACGCGTACGCCGGCTCCCAGCCGGACCAACAGCTCGCGAACACCCAGGACGTCGGTGGGGTGACCCTGCGGGGAGCGGACTTCAAGATGACCGCCGCCGCCTCCCTCTTCAACCTGACCGGGGAGCAGGCGTACGAGGACGCGGTCCACGAGCTGAGCCTGGTCATGACCGACACCGCGGATGTGAACCAGAAGGGGGCCGACCAGCTCTGGGCCACCGCCGCCTACCTGTTGTCACCCCGGAAGTCCCGCTTCCCCGATCTGCGGGAGCGGATGCGGAGGGCGGTGCTCCACAATGCGCAGGAGAAGGAGGTCGCGCACTCGGCGCAGCGTCCCTCCCGCCGGTCCACGAATGAGGAAGAGGGGTACTTCTACACCGCCCAGAATGTCCAGCGCACCCTTCTGGCGCATCGGATCAGCACCGATCCCGCCGAAAAGGCGCGGCTGCTCGCGGCGCTTACGCTGGAGGCGGACTGGGGGCTGGGCCGCAACCCGCTGAACATGGTCCAGATGACCACGGCCACGACGCCGCTGGCGCACCTGCGCAGCGTCGAGAACGCCTACACCTCGGGGCGCAACGACGGCACGCCCGGGCTGCACCCGGGCCACACGCCGTACTTCAACATGGACGACTGGGGCGGCCCCCACGGGATGATCATGGCCCGGCCCCGGTGGATGGCGGCAAAAGGCTATCCGGCCTTTGAGCAGTGGCCGCGGGGCGAGTGCGCCTTCAACACGCGGTGGGTCTGGGCGCACTCCGAGTTCACCCCCCAGCAGACCATGCGCGGCAAGACCGCCCTCTACGGCTACCTCTACGGCCTCGAGAAGGGAGGGGGACATATATGATATTATGCGATTCTCGCCGAGAACCGCATAATATCATATATGTCCCCCTCTTTGTCCCCTACGTCTGGAACCCGTGATTCCCGGCCGGCTGAAGGTCAGCGAAAACGGGCGGTACTTCACGGACCAGGACGGGAAGCCGTTCTTCTACCTGGCCGACACCTGCTGGCTGCTCTTCCAGCGGCCCACGCCGGAGGAGGTGGACGAATATCTCAGGGACCGCGCCGCCAAGGGCTTCACCGTGATCCAGGCGTACGTCATCCGCGGGCTGGGAGAGAAGCACCCGGATGGCAATACCTCACAGCGGGCCGAGCCCTTCCTCGGCCGCGATCCGGAGAAGCCCAATGAGGCCTTCTTCAGCCATGTGGACCGGGTCATCGCCCGCGCCGCGGACCTCGGCCTGGTGATGGCGCTCGTCACGGCCAAGTCCTGGCACGTGCCGGACGGGCCGGAATGCGTCTTCGACGAGCGGAATGCCAGGACATTCGGCGCCTTCCTCGGGCGGCGCTACCGGGACCGCGCGGTGCTGTGGCTGCCGGGCGGTGACTCGGCGCCGGGGAAGGCCGACGCGGTCTGGGTGGCCATGGCGCGGGGCCTCAAGGAGGGCAGCGAGGGCCGCCACCTCGTCAGCTACCACGGCGACTGGATGAGCTCCTCCTCGGAGTGGTACCACACTGCAGACTGGCTCGACTTCAACACCATCCAGTCCGGCCACACCTGGGAATCCGACAACTACGCTTTCGTCAGCGTGGATCATGCCCTCTCGCCGCACAAGCCCACGGTGGATATCGAGCCCTCGTACGAGAACCACCCGGTGGGCGGGCGGCCCCCGATTGACGCCCACAAGGTCCGCACACAGGCCTATACCGCCATCCTCGCCGGGGCGGCCGGGCACGGGTACGGGGCGCTCGACCTCTTCTGCTTCTTCAAGGACGCGGACGGTCCGTTCCCGCGGGGTGGCAGCGGCTGGAAGGAGCCAGTGTTCCAGCACTGGCGCACCGCCTGCACGTACGAAGGTGCCGCGCAGATGGGGTTGATGCGACGGCTCTTCGAGCAGAGGCCGTGGCACAAGCTCGTCCCTGGACCGTCCCTCATTGCGTCGTACAAGGGCGAGGCGAGCCGGCGGCGCACGGCGGCCCGGGCGGCGGACGGAAGCTTCCTGCTCGCCTACCTGCCCGAGGGCGGTCCGGTCACGATCCGCGGGTTGGACGGCCTCGCCGGGCCGGCGCTGCACGCGCGGTGGTTCGACCCGCGCACCGGACACTGGACCGAGATCGGGACGTTCGCCAAAACCTACGCTCAAAGCTTCACGGCACCCTCAGCAGGCGACAAACAGGATTGGGTGCTGGTCGTGGACACAAAGGGCTGAATAGCTGCGCACCTATCGGCATCGTCCGGAGAACGAGTCCCGGACGACTCGCCGATGATTCGGGGCCCTCTTTCAATAGCCAAGTATCAATACATCGCTTCCCCCCTTTGCTGACATGAATCCCTCGGACCGTCTAGCATGAACTGAGTGGGCAAACCAGAGCTGACCTCAGAAACGGTGTTTGCCGGGCTCGGGGAGCCGGAGTCATGGAAAGGCGAGCTGCACCGGTGGAGCGATGCGATGGCCGCGCGGCCACCCGGGCTCCTGCCGTTCCTGGATGCCGCGGCGCTTGCCGCGAAGTGCCGGGCCGCGGGAATCTCCGCCGACCGTGTGCCTGCCCTCACGGCGATCGCCGGAGAGATAGGACGGGACCGGGATCTGAGCGCCTTGGCCTGGTACATGCACTGGCGCGTCATGGTCGTCGCCGAATACAAGGGCGGGTGGGACATCCCCACGCTCCAGGCTCGCCTGGGGGACCGGTCCGGGTTGTTCTACCTGCTGCTCGCGCTGGAACTCCCGGGACACCTCGCCGCGGCCTACCGGAGCCTGAAGTTCCCGCCTGAGGTCATTGCGGAGACGGCGAAGACGATCGCGTGTGACGAGGCCATGCATCTCGCCGGGCGGGGTGTGCCGGGCATCTCCCCGAGGGACTACCGGGGCTACTGCGCCTATTGGTCACCCGTGGACCCGCAGGTACGTTTGGGAAGGTTCGAGTATCACCTGCGCGCCGAGTGGGGGGAGTACTACTACGTCTATCGGCGTGCACGGGACGGTGCCGTGATCGCCCTCATCGGCGGCGGCTTGCAGGTGAGCGAGGCCGGCCTGCTGCTGGACGAGGAGGCGCCGCCGTCAACCGGATGGAGCACGACATGGTCCGAGTCGGAGGCTGCGGTCACCGCCTTCCCGATCCACCCGGATGGCAGGATCCTGGGAACGACCGTGCGCCTCCCCAAACCGGAATGGCGGCAGGTTCCGGCGATGACCGGCCCCGGCGCTTTCGACAGCGAAGCGCGGCTGGAGATGCACGTCCCCTTTGGCGGGGGAATGGACTGGGAGACGGTCATGACCAGCCTGCGCATGGCCGACAGCTTCTTCCGCCGGCACCTGCCCGGGAAGCCCGTGAGGATGTTCAGGATGAATACGTGGTTTCTGGATCCGCGTCTCCCCGATATCCTCGGCGTCTCGAGCAACCCGGCGATCTTTCAGCGCGCCGTCTATCTCGTGCCGGATACGCCCGATTCCAGTCTGCTGGGCGAATTCGTCTTCCAGCGCGACGTGACGGAGACCCCCGTCCATGACCTTCCGGCGCGCACGTCGGTCCAGCGCGCCGTGATCAGCTTCCTGAAGGGTGGCGGAGTCTGGCAGGGCGGCGGCATGTTCATTCTGCCCGAGGACCTGCCCAACCTCCGGGAGGGATTCTATCGCGAGCGATTCGCCACGCTCGCCCGAGAATTCGGCCAGTGATGCGATCGAGTCGCGGAGACATGATCGGAATCCAACGCGAAGCCTACTCCCCGATAATCTTGATCAGCACCCGCTTTTTTCTCTTCCCGTCGAACTCTCCGTAAAACACCTGCTCCCAGGGGCCGAAGTCGAGGTCGCCCTTAGTGATCGCCAGGACCGTTTCCCGGCCCATGATGGTGCGCTTGAGGTGGGCGTCGGCGTTGTCTTCGCCGGTGTCATTGTGGCGATACTGGCTGTGCGGCTTTTCCGGGGCCAGGCGCTCGAGCCAGGCCTCCCAGTCCTGCATCAGTCCTGATTCGTCGTCATTCACGAAGACGGAGGCGCTGATGTGCATGGCGTTGACCAGGCACAAGCCTTCCCGCACGCCGGATTTCCGGATGGCGTCCTGGACTTTCTCGGTGATGTTGACGATGGCGCGTCGCGTGGGCAGGTTGAACCACAGCTCTTCGCGATATGTCTTCATGGCGACACGATAACACGGTTGGAACGTTCATCCACTTGCCATTGGCGGCCGGGGAAGGGCCCGGATCCGATCGCGGTATCCTGACTCCATGGCGAAAACGCTCCTCCTGTGAGGCCGGCACCTATGTCACCTTCCGCGCCCGCTTCTACGAAGAACTTATGCTGCCGAAGATCGCGTCACCTGATGCGCGGGAGACGGTTCCGGTAACGCTCGCCCTGTTCCTGCTCGCGAAGGGCGACCCGAGGGAGGCCATCATCATGGGAGCCAACTTTGGCCGGGACACGGACACGATCGCGTCCATGGTGGGCGCACTGGCGGGGGCGTTTCGCGGCGCGTCGGCGCTGCCGCCGGACTGGGCCGCCAAGGCCGCAGCCGGCTCCGGCCGTGACCAGGAGGCGCTCGCCCGGGCGCTGGAAGGGATCGCCCTGTCCCGCCGCTAGCTCGCTTGACAAACATTACACCCTAGGGTGTAATAACGACATGGACCACCTCAGCGACTTGATGGCAGCGGTGGCCCATCCGACGCGGCGCGCGATTATCGGCCGGTTGGCCAAAGGGCCGGCCAGGTTCACCGATGTCGCCAAGCCGTTCGACACAGCCCTCAATGCCGTGACCAAGCACCTCAAAGTGCTTGAACGGGCAGGGCTGGTGGGTCGGGAGCGGCAGGGCCGCGAGGTGTTTATCTCGCTCCAAGCCGAGCCCCTGCGCAACGTGGCGAAGTGGGTGCATGAGTACGAGCGATTCTGGAATGAACGCCTTGACACCTTCGAAGGCCATTTCAAGAAGAAGATGAAGGAGCAGGAGCGCCAATGAGCAAACCACGGAGGAAGCTTGTGTTCGAGTTTGCGAGGACGATTCCGGCCCCGCCGAGTGATGTCTTTGATGCGTGGTTGAGTTCGAAGATCCCAGGCACGCCCTGGAACGCGGCCGAGCAATTCGTCCTCGATCCAAGAGTCGGCGGGCTCTTTTTCTGGAGGCTCAGGGGGACCTCGCACTATGGCCGGTTCACCCGGGTCAGGCGGCCAGCGGTGATCCGGCACACGTGGGTTTCGCCATACACCTTGGGGGAGGAATCGGTCGTGAATGTCACTTTCAAGAAGAAGGGGGACGGGACGTTGATGTCCCTCGTGCATTCCGACCTGCCGGATTGTGGGCCGGCCAAAGGCCACAAGAATGGCTGGAGCTACTTCCTGGACATCTTCCATACCCAATTCGGGCGCGGCTCGCGCAGGAGCTACCGCTGGGAAGACGCGCACCTGACGACCGGGACACCGCGAAAGGAGAAGGCCCATGGCTAAGTCGACATTTACGTACGTAAGCTACATCCGCACTTCGTCCGCGAAGCTCTGGCGGGCCCTGACGACGGCGGAGATCATCAAGCAGTATTGGTTCGGCATGCGCATTGAGGGCGGCTGGCGCGTGGGCTCCTCCTGGGCCATGTATTACGACGGCAGCATGATGGACTCAGGCAAAATCCTCGAACACACTCCCGGGAGACGACTGGTGAGGAGTTGGCGAAACGAGTGGAGTCCAGCCCTGAAGGCGGAGGGCAGCTCGCGTTGCGTCTATGAGCTGAAGCCGGCCGGGAAGCATGCGGTGAAGCTCACGGTGACCCACTCCATGGCGCGACCACATTCCAAGTTCATTCGGGCCGTGTCCGAGGGTTGGCCCATGTGCCTCGCAAACCTCAAGTCACTGCTTGAGACCGGGAAGATCGTCTTGGCCAATCATCCCGGGCACTGAACGAGGTCGTTCCTGGGATCATCATGAGCGGCGGCTGGGCCGCCCGGTTGATCCGAGATGTACATCTCAAGGTGGTAAGATGTACACATGGAACAGCCGAAACGGTGGAATGTGGCGGCCGCCCGACGCAAATTCGCGGCGGTGCTGAAGGCGGCTGAACAGGAGCCCCAGTACGTCTATCGCCGGGGCAAGGTCGCCGCGGTCGTGGTGTCGCCCAACCAGCTCCCGGCAGGGATCGGCCGGGAACAGCCCCGGCGCTGGGCCACCATGAAAGAGGCCCTGGACGAGCTGAAGAAGATTGCCCGCGAAGAGCAGTACAGCATGCATGCTCCAAAGAGAACCCTGTGGTCAAGGGAGTTTGCGAGGTCCAAGCGTGGCCTACCTCGCTGATACGAACGTCCTCAGCGAACTTACCAAGCGGCAGCCGCACCGGGCGGTTGAGGCGTGGTTGTTGGGGATCGGCAGGCTGTATGTCAGTGCCATCTCCGTCGAGGAGCTGGCATTCGGGTTTGCATGGCATCCCCACCCGCGCTCACAAGCGGGGATCGAGAAGTTCCTTGCGGATTGCGCCGACGTGCTGCCTGTCACGTCCGCCATCGCCATGCGGGCTGGACAAATGCGTGGTACGTTCCGCGCGTCCGGTATCTCACGGCATCCCGCCGACACGATCATTGCCGCGACGGCGTCCGTCCACGGCCTCACGGTGGCTACGCGGAACCTGAGGGACTTCGGGGGAACCGGCGTTCGGTTGCTCAATCCATTCACAGCCTGATGGACAACGGCGTTTCTGGTTCGCTGGCGATCAGCTTTCTGGACGCGCCGGCCGCGTGATGCCGGTTCCCGGAGAGCTGCTGCCCGGGGTGCGACAGGCGGCGTGGCTGCTGGCGGCCGGAGGGCTGGTCACCTTCATCGGCGCCTGCTGGCCGCCGACCCGGCAGTGGTCGGCGCCGCTCGAGGACGGGCTGCGGGTGATCGCAGCGCACCCGATCGGGTGGACGTGCATCCACGTCGGGTTCCTGGCCGGTACATGGATCTCGACCGCGGGGCTCGTTGTCCTGGCGTGGAATTGGCGCGGGACGAATGCCGGCCCGTGGATGCTGGGGGCGGCCATCGCCCTGGCGTTGGGGTCCATCTTCTGGACCGCCAATATCACCATGCGGCTGGGTATCACGCCGTGGGCCGCGCGGGAGGTGGTGGCGACCGGGACCATTCCACCGGAATTCGATTCGTGGCGCAAGGTTATGTCCACTTGCTTCGCGGCGTTCAGCGTCCTGGCCTACGCTGCCGTAGCGGGAACGGGTGCCGCATGCCTCAAGGCGGGCGCGACCTCGACGACGCTGGCCTGGCTGCTGGTCGCCTGGGGCGTCTCCGGCGGGTGGATCGTCGGGGCCGTCATCCCGCTCCTGGCGTATCTTCCATACCTGATTCTTGGAGTCGCCCTACTGCGTTAGGCGGTATCCTGACTCCATGGCGAAAACGCTCCTGTTGAACTGGATCTACTACAACCCGGTCGGGCATGCCGTCGAGGCGCTCAAGGTGGCCAAGGCCTTCCACGACTCCAATCCCGGACTGGAGGTGTCCGTGACGCTCAGCGGCGCCACGCCGTACGAGCTGGGAACCGCCTGCCCATGGATCAAGCGCACGTATCCCGTCTTCCAGGACCAGATCCTGCGGGACGGGGCCAAGGCTCCGTGCCTCAGGCGGATCCCGAAGGCGTGGGACTACGTCGTGACCAACAACCTCCCCGAACTCGACCAAGCCGGGAACACGAATCTGCATGGTGAAGAGCTGTTCATGGTCCGCTTCCTTGCGATCGAGGCGGAGATCTTCCATGCCCGCACCAGGCGGGCGAAGTACTTTTCGCGGTATTTCGCGGCGGGGCTGCGGTATGTTCGCGACCGCAAGGTGGACCTCGTGCTGCCGCGCCGGGCCCTCCGGTTTGCGCGGCGGTATGCGCATCCCGGCCCCCGGCTCTGCATCCTGCTCGGCGGCTCGGCCGGCTCGGTGTACTACCCGGCGGTCGGAAGCTGGATCAGGATCATCCGGGCGCTGCACGAGGCGATTCCCGGCAGCCGGGTCTTCCTGACCGGGGTCTTTCAATCCCGGCGCGACCGCACCGCGACGCAGGCCTATTCCCGGGAGGAGGTCCGCCGGATTGTCCGGTCCTTTCACCATGTCACCGCCGCCTACAACATCGGGCTGTGGAACCAGCTGGAGCTGATCCGGCAGTGCGGCGTCTTCATCTCACCGCACACCGGCTTCGCCTTCCTGGCCCCGGCCGTGGGGACGCCGTGGCTGGAAATCGCCGGGGGGGACTGGAGCGGGTACCTGTTCAACCGGACGCCGTTCTACTCGGTCCTGCCGGACAACAAGCGGTATCCGTACAACGGCCAACTCAACATCGACAAGTACCGGATGCACGGCAAGATCCCGTGCATGGAGCCCGCGCGGCTCGAGAAGAAGATCCCGGAGATCGTGCGCGCAGCCAAGCTGCTCCTCGACCCGACCTTCACCTATGCCAAGGCGGCCCGGCAGAATGCCCGGAACTGGGCACGGCACAGAGGCGTTCCGGTCCGGACCATCCAACCCATGGTCGACGCCGGGCTTTAGGGAGGGCGTCAAAGCCGGGCCGGCCGCCTCCAACCCGGGAGATCGGGGATGAGTTTCAAGAACCAGATGAGATTGTCGCCTCGGATGTCGCTAGGATGGAAGGGCCCATGCAGGCGAAATGGACCCTCGCAGCCTCCGCGGTCATGCTCATATTCACCGCGCATCCTTGCGCTTCCGCGTCGGCGGGCGGACGCATCCTGGGTGGCTGGACGTACACGTTTGACCCGTCCTGTGTCGCCCAGATCCAGGAGTACAACCGGAGTGTCCCGGAAGCGCGACGATTCACAGCCCTCTTTCCCAACGGAGGGGGGCCCTACATTCCGCCCGGTTCGCATGAGGCGGACACCTCCGACATCTCTGACAAGCTGGTCAGGCGCTACGCCGAGGCGCTCGGTCCTTCGATTGCCCTGATGCCGACCATCATCGCCCAGTTTCACCACCATGAGTTTGACCACTGGTCGAGCACCGAGTACGAAGCCCTGGGTCGTGTCGTGGCGGAAAAGATTCTTGCGATGCATGGCATTGCGGGAGCCCAGATGGACCTTGAGCCGGTTCACTCGGAGCAATACCCCTTCTATCGGGAGCTCTCCAGCCGTCTTCACGCCGCCGGGAAGAGGGTGTCGATCTTTACGGGCGGCGGTACGGCCACCGTGACCGACGAGGATCTCGCACGGATGTACCGGACCTTTGATGAGGTCATCCTGTCAGGGTACGACATCGGCGAGGCTACCCCGTCCGTCGACGGAGCGGTCCTCGACAGGATCCTGACCCGGTTCCACTCCGTCGCCGTTCGTGTGCACGGCCGGACCGTACTCGGTGTCCCCCTGGCGGCGGCCGGCGAATTCGAGCATGAGTACAGTGGCGTCGTCGTCAATGGCCATTGCACGAGGAAGTCCACCGGCTTCAAGCAAGCCGAGTGGCTCAGTGCCATCCTCGGCGCCTATGAACGACACCTGAGCGACTCCACACTGGTCGGACTTTCCGTCTGGAACATCTCGCCGCAGCGAACGTACGACGTCGACGAGTGCCGCAAGGGCGAGCAACCGGATTTCGCCCCGGAGGCCTCCTGGAAGGTGTTTGAGGAATTCCAAGCTGCTCACTAGCCATTCCACATGTTCCGGCTATCGGGTCATGGCTTGATCCATCTGATGTTGACGGACGGCTCCCCTGAGCCTTCTCCGGGCCGGGCGAACGGCGGCAGGCGGAGATCCGGTTTGTTATAGTCTGATCGTGCGCGTGTGATCGTCCCACCCAAGCCGCGGCCATCCAAGCCGCCGCACACGCGGGCGGACTGACAGCAGCCCGTCGGTTTCGCCAATTCACGTTTGGAGGAGACACACATGGTCGAACGCCGGCAGCTTGAGGAAGGATTCCGCGCCCTCGGATTGACCTCGGGCGACGCGGTGGAAGTCCACAGCTCGCTCAGCCGTTTCGGCCGCATTGCGGGCGGGGCGGCGGCGGTGATCGAGGCGCTGATCGCGGTCGTCGGCCCGGAGGGCACCATCGTCATGTCCGCTTACCCGATGAGCCGGGGGCGGCCGCTGACGGACGCGGATCGGGCACTGGGGATCCGGTACAAGTCGGAAGTGCTCCCGGAAGACTCACCGGAGCGAACGACTCTCGGCGCCGTGGTCGACGCATTCAAGGTCCGGCCGGACGTCGTGTGCGGGACGGGACAGCATCAGACGTGCGCGTGGGGCCGCGACGCGCGCCGCCATACGGCAGGGTACGAGCCGCTCGTGCAGTCCGGGGGACGCGTCCTGCTCCTGGGGGTCGGGATCGGCAGCTGCTCATGCATGCACATTCCCGAAGCCACCGTCGACCTGCCTGCGGAAATCAAGGCGCTGTCAGCCCTCCCCGCCGATCTGCTCAGGGCCTATCCGGAGGAGCGGTGGTACGTGGAAAGCTCGCTCGTTCCGGGACCGCCGCGCAACGCGTGGAACGTCGTGTGGGACGAAGCGGTGGCGGCCGGGCTGGTCCGGACCGGCACGATCGGAAAATCCGTCTGCCACCTGTTCAGGGCCTCGGAGGTCGTCGGCATCTTCGAGCGGCACCTGCGCGTGGACCCGTGGACGCTGTACGGCGTGCCGCGACCCGTTCGCTGAAGGGAGGCTCCACGTGCAACTGGACACGGCATGGATCGAACAGACCTGGTCGTTGACCCAGACACGGCTAGGCAGCCGTCTCGGCGACAACGACGTCTTTGAAGTCGAGGCTATCGAGGGCAGGTTCATCCTCAAGGTCGCCGGGAGCTGGACGACGCGGGATCGGATTACATGGACAACAGAGCTCTTGACCTTTCTTGATCGCCGTCACTGTCCCTGGGTTCCGAGGGTGGTCGCCACGGCGGGAGGGGACCGCGTCGCTCAAGTCGGAGAGCGATTCGCCTACTTGATGGAGCGGGTGGTCGGCGTCCCGGTACGCGGGTCGCCCATGACATTCGCAAGATTCGGTACGCTGCTGGCGGACATCAATGCGGTCGCTGGACTCCCGGAATCGCCTTCAACTGGATTCGAGAACAGTCGCAGGGCCATGCTTGACGCGGCCCCCATGTTCGCATTTGGCAACGAATACGCCGACCTCGTCAGGGCCATGCCGCGCTGGGACAACCTGGACATCCCGATGGCCCTCGTGCACCCCGACTACCATCTGGGACAGGTGCTGCAACGACCGGATGGGGGCTGGGTGATCGTGGACTGGAACGATGCGGGGATCGGGAGACGGGTGTTCGGCCTGGGTTACCCGCTCATCCTCGAGTTCGTTGGCCCGGCCCTGGAGATTCTCGAGGCCGAAGGTCGCGCGTTCTATGCGGCCTATGCGGAACGCATCCGCATGGAGGAGATCGAACGGAGATATCTCATCGACGCGGCCCTGGTTCCTGCCCTCTCGTTCATGCGTTTCACCAAGGATCGCGACCTGGCCTGGAAGAAGATCCAGTTCGCCGTGCGCCACCGCGACGCGCTGTTGGCCATGCTCCCTTGTACGGCACGCTGCACCGGGCGATGCGCCCGGGTGTGGTAGGCTTCGACGTGCAGCCATGCCGCCACACGCGATGAACGGCGCCTTCGATCCGGCCGAATGGCGCGACTTCTTCGTAGCGGTCGCGACCGGGGCTGCCACGCTGACGGGGCTGGTGTTCATCGCCATGTCGCTGCACCTGAAGGTCATCCTCTCCCGTCCCGTGCTCCGCCACCGGGCCGCCGGGGTGCTGGCCACGCTGATGGCGGTCTTCGTCCAGTGTGCCCTGGCTCTGATGGGAGGGCAGGATCAGCGGGCCGTCGGAACCGAACTCTTCGTGGTGAGCGCGCTGCTCTCGTTCGCGCTCGCGCGCAACTACCGCGACGTCATTCGCAGCGTGGAGAAGCTCCCGTTCGCCAGTCTGGCCCGGTTCGTGGCCAGTGGACTGCTCCAGTTCGTGGTCATGGGCGGTGCGGCGATGCTCTACACCGGCCAGATCCGGGGGCTGTACCTCGTCGGAATCTCGATGATGACCAGTTTTTACTTCACCGTCTCCGGCGCGTGGCTCCTGCTCATCGGCGCCACCCACGAGGAGCGGGCGGGGCGGTAACGTAGAGGGAGTCATGGAGACAGAGCCGACATTCCCTTTCACCTTGCAGCAGGCCCTACGGCCGATCCTGGGACTGGTGCTCGCGCTCCTGGTTGCCGGAAGCCTGGCGATCGGCCTCGCGCGGCGGTGCTGCGGCCGGCTCGTGCCGCGGTCGGCGGCGATGGCCTGCTGCGGGTCGGACCGGGTGTGCGACCGCTCCCACCAGCCCGCCTGTGCCCCCGTTCAGTCAACGCACTAGGGAATTACCTGGGGGATCGCATGCCTGGCCACGGACGGTATGCTGAACGCATGAAGTTCAAGATTGAACTCGAGCAGGAACAGGGTGGCCGCTGGATCGCCGAAATTTCCGATCTTCCCGGGGCGTTGGCCTACGGGTCGACACGGGACCAGGCCATCTCGGGTGTCGAGGCCCTTGCCCTCAGGGTCATTGCGGACCGGCTTGAGCATGCCGAAATCGTGACCCTTCCTACCGAGATATCCTTCCAGTCGGCGTGACCTCCGTCGTCAGCCCGGGCGGCGGTAGCGGCGGCCGGCGTCGTCGCGCGTGAGCAGCCGGCGGTCGATCATCTCGCGGCGGAGCAGGGCGTAATCGTTGAACCGGTGGTGGGCGACGATGAGGTCGTTCACCTCGCGCTCGGCGTAGTCGCGGCCGGGCGAAAACCGGGTCGCGAGGTACTCGAGGACCAGCCGTTTGTCGCCTTCCTTCTCCGGCCAGGCCACGATGGCACCGTCGTTGTCGAGCTGCTCCGCCAGCCGCAGCCGTTCCGGCGGGACGAAGAGCGCCGCCAGCTTGGTCAGGTTCGTGACGGTCCGCCCGGGGCGCTCCTCGTCCGTCCGGGGCTCGCATCGCGCGTGCAGCCCGCGCCGCACCCACACGGTACCCCACCCCGCCCGGTGGGCCGGGGCGATGTCGTTGTCCAGCCGGTCACCGGCCATCACAATCCGGTCCGGGGCGCACCCGGCCCGCTCTGCGGCCATGGCGAAGAACCGCGGATCGGGTTTGCGGGCGCCCGCGGCCTCGGATTCGAACACCAGATCGAACAGGGGTCGCACGCCCCACCGGGCCAGCCGCTCCTCCAGCCCCGCGCTCTGGTTCGCCAGCACGCCCAGCCGGACCGCGCCGTGGAGGGCGCGCAGGGCGGGGGAGGCGTCGCGGTAGAGCCGGGTTGCGGCATGGTCGAAGGGGAACCGCCTCCGGTCGGCGGCGGTCAGGCCGATTGATTCCAGCGCGGTGACGTACGGATCGGCCGCGCCATCCACGACGGCCTGCTCGTACCGGGCGTAGAGGTCCCGGGCGATCAGGCCGCCGGCGCCTGGGGCGGCGGCGAGGGCAGCCTCGAACCGGAGCAGGTGGGCCCGGGTCTCGTCCACCAGCGTCCACCCGACATCGAGGAAGAGCCACGCCGGGAGGGCCGGCCCGGTGTCACTCACCGGCGGGTGGTCAGCCGCGGCGGCGTTTCGGCCGGGTGGCCCGGGTCTGGAGCCACCGCCGCAGGGCCACGCCGGACCAGATGCCTTCCACCAGCCCGAACGGCCACGCGCCCTGGAGGAAGCCGTAGACGGACCCCAGGACACAGGAGCCGGCGAACGCGAGGATGAACCACGCGCTGCGGTCCTCCAGCGCGTAGGTCACCAGCATCGCGGTGACCGCGAAGAGCCCGAAGAGGGTCAGGGGATCCATGGCGCCATTGTGGCACGGATCGCCCCCGCCGTTTTCCCTTTGCCCACCCCCTGACAATGCCCCCGGCCGGGGGCTTGATAGATGAACGTTCGTTCACTAGCATAAGCGCCACCATGGGTAGCGACGATGATCAATGGTTCTGTTCCGCTCTGCCGGCGAGTCGGCGAGCCCCATAGCGTCGGCATGGATGGCGGGATGACCCTCACCGGCTGGCTCCTGGACGCGTACGCCGTGCGCGAGGGGATGGCGGTGTGGCTGATCGGGGACGACGGGCGGCGGGTCATGGCGGTGGAGCCGTGGCGGCCCACGGCGTACCTGCGCTGCGCGCGCGGCCAGGCGGAGGACGTCCGGCGGTGGTGCGAGCGGCAGGGGGTGCCCGCCTCCCTCGCGCCGGCCCGCCGGACGGAGATCATGGAGGGGCGCCCCCGGGACGCGTGGGCGCTGGCGCTGGGCGACGCGGAGCGGTCCATGATGCTCTTCGGCGCGGCGATGCGGCAGTTCCCCGGCCTCAACTGGTACAACGCCGACCTCGTGCCGGACCGGTACTGGTTCTGGGAGACGCGGCGGCACCCGCTGGCCCGGGTCGAGGCGGCCATCGAGGACGGCCGGCTCACCGCCCTGCGGGTGCTCGACGAGATCTGGGACGTGGACTACGGCACGCCCCCGCTGGTCGTGCTGGGGCTGCGCCTGGAGGGCCCGGCCCGCAACCCCGCGCACGACCGGCGGGGGAGCTTCGCGCGGCGGCTGGAGGTGCACCTTGACGGGGCGGTGGCCCTGTGGGAGCCGGACGACCCGGGCGAGGTGCCCAGGCGGCTGGCGCACCTGCTGGCGGACGCCGACCCCGACCTCATCGTGACCGAGCACGGGGACGCCTGGCTGCTGCCGGAGCTGGAGGCGCAGGCCGTGCGGTACGGGATCCGGATCCCCTGGAACCGCGACGCCTCCCGGCCGCCGCGCCGGACGAAGTCGCGCTCCTACTTCTCCTACGGCGCGATCATCCACCGCGACGCGGCGTGGCACCTCTTCGGCCGGGTACACCTGGACCAGCGCAACTCCTTCGCGCTGGGGACCAGCGGGCTGGCGGGGCTCTTCGAGACGGCGCGGCTGGGGCGGCTGCCGCTCCAGACCGCGGCGCGCACCAGCGTGGGCACGGCCATCTCGTCCATGCAGATGGCGCGGGCGCTGGCCGACGGGATCCTGATCCCGGTGGAGAAGCGGGAGACCGAGGACTTCAAGAGCGCCCAGGAGCTGCTGGAGACCGACCGGGGCGGGATGATCTTCCAGCCGGAGCCCGGGCTGTTCGAGGGGGCGGGGGAGCTGGATTTCGCCTCGATGTATCCCACGATCATGGTCCGGCACAACCTCTCGCAGGAGACGATGAACTGCGCGTGCTGCGCCGGGGACCCGGAGGCGCGGGTGCCCGGCACGGTGCTCTGGTCGTGCCGCCGCCAGCCGGGCCTCATCCCGCGCACGCTTGCGCCGCTGCTGGCCAAGCGCGCCGCGTGCCGGGCGCTCAAGAAGTCCGCGGCCACGCCGGAGGAGCGGGAGCGGGCGGCGGCGCTGACCACCGCCCACAAGTGGATGCTGGTCTGCTGCTTCGGGTATCTCGGGTACAAGAACGCGCGGTTCGGCCGGATCGAGGCGCACGAGGCCACGAACGCCTGGGGGCGCGAGGCGATCCTGCGCGCCAAGGAGGCGGCGGAGGACGCGGGGTACCGGGTGCTGCACGCCATCGTGGACAGCCTGTGGGTGGTCCCGCGGGCCGGCGGCGCGGCCACGCCGGAGGGGTGCCTGGCCCTCACCGGGGCGATCGAGGCGGCGACCGGGCTGCCGGTCGCGGTCGAGGGCGTCTACCGGTGGATCGCGTTCCTGCCCAGCCGGGCCGATCCACGCCGGCCGGTGGCGCAGCGGTACCTCGGCGCGTTCCTCGACGGCACGACCAAGGTGCGGGGGGTCGAGTTCCGGCGGGTGGACGCGCCGCCGTTCGCGGCGGCGCTCCAGCAGGAGCTCATCGCCGCGC
>CAYNUZ010000019.1:0-20815 GCA_964400385.1 uncultured bacterium
TCCAGCGTCACCGTCACCGTCTGCCCCGGGTTCAGCACCAGCGCCCCGGACCAGACACTGAGCTGGCCCACCGCGCTGTACCCCAGCGCAGGATTGCTCGTCTGGGCTCCCGCCACCGTCCCGGCCGGCAGGGTGTCGGTGATGGTCAGCGTCGTCAGCGTGGCGCTGCCGGTATTGGTGGCAATGAGCTTGTATGTCACCGTCGAGCCCGGCAGCGGCGAGGCCGGGGCATGGGAGGCGGCGAGCGACAGCCCGGCGACCGAGCCCGGCAGGCTGAAGGAGTCGGTCGGAGAGCTCCCGGCCGCATTACCGCACACGGCGGATGCCTCGAAGTACCCGCGATTCGTGACACTGCCGCCGGAACACCCTAGCGTCCCGGAAATCTGCACGGTGACCGAGGCCCCCGGCGCCAGCGTCAGCGCGCCGGACCAGCCGTGCACCTGGCCGGCGGAGGTGTGCACCAGCCCCGCGGAATTCCCCTCGGAACCGAACGCCACCTGCGCGGGCAGCGTGTCGGTGATGTTCAGCGTAATCACGGTCGCCGTTCCGGCGTTGGCCACGATCAAGGTGTACGCCACCGGCCCGGCCGCGACCGGGGAAGCCGGCGTCCGCGCCTGGGCGATGGTCACCGCCGGTCCGGACAGCACCCCGAAGGGCGAGGACACCGCCAGACCCGAGGACACGGCCGCCCCGCTGTTGATATCGCTCCCCGTGGCCGTCGCCGAGAAGAGCCCCGTGCCCGCCGACCCTGCCGTGAAGGTATAGGTGAAGGTCAGGGAGGTGCCGCCCGGCAGGAGCACCGGGACAGGCGTCGGCCCGGAGAGGTACGCAGCGCCGGCGCCGCCCGAGATTCCGGGCTGGGCAATCGCCAGGGCGGTGGCGGCAGCCTGCCCGGAGTTGGTCACCGTCACCGTCACCAGGAGTGGCGACCCGCCGCAGGCCGGCGCGCCATATACGCCCACCGCGGCGGACAGGGAGGAGGGCGTCTGCACGTTGATGGCGATGGATTGCGCGACCACGAGCGCCGACCCGCAGGCCGCGCCCGACGCCGAGAGCGTCAATCCCATCGGCCCGGATCCGCTGGCGGAGAGCGTCCAGACGAACGTCGCGGCCGCCCCGGCGGCCAGGCCCGGCACGCTGCCGGCGGGCGTCGTGACCGTCACCGCACCCCGGTTAATGTCGAGCGCCGGGACGACCGCGCCGGCATTGGTTCCCCCGGTGTTGGTCACCGTCAGTGACACCGTGAACGACTGGCCGACCGAGAGCTGCGTCGGGCCGGCCGCAGCCGCGGCGAGGACCGCCGGCGCGGCGACATTCAATGCATCATTGCCGCTCACCGCCGTGGCCACGCCGCACGCCGACCCCGCGGCACCATACGCGGTCGTCGAGTCCACCGCCGCCGCGCACGCCAGCGTGGCGTCCAGGGTGATCGTGACCGTCATCGCCGGAGCCAGGCTGAGGGCGCCGGACCAGGCCTGGACCTGGCCGGCGCTCCCATAGGCCAGCCCGGCCGTGTTGGTGTCCCCCGCGTAGACCATCCCGGCCGGCAGCGTATCGGTGACCAGCAGGCTGGTCAGGGTGCCCGTCCCCACGTTCGAGACGATCAGCCGGTAGGTCACCGTGCTCCCCGCCGGGGGCGAGGCGGGCGAATGCGAGAGCGAGAGCGCAATCGAGGCCGCGGAAGCGGCGAGGGTGAAGCTGTCCGCGGCCCCGGCCGCCTGGGCGGATGCGCAGGCCCCCGTCCCGCCGGCCCACGGAATGTTCGTCGCTGTGCCCCCGGCGCACGAGGTGGTCCCGGTGACCGTGAAGGTGAAGACCGTCCCGGGCAGGACCGGCGCGGTGGCCGTCCAGACCGGGAAGCTCGGCGTCCCGATATACGACCAGCCCGCCGGATGCACTTCCCCTCCGTACGCCACCAGCGCGGGCAGGGTGTCCGACACCGTGAGGGCATCCAGCGTCGCCGACCCCGTGCTCGTCACCACGATCAGGTACGAAACCGCGCTGCTCGGCGCCGGCGAGGCGGGGGCGTGCGAGGAGGCCACCCCGACCGAGGCCACGGTCGGCATCAGCACCGTCCCCACGCCGTTTGAGAACTGGCCGCCCGCGGCGCACGCCGTGGTCGCCACGGCGAAGGCGGTATTGGACACGGCGGTCGGCGCACAGATCACGCCCATGAATCCGTAGAGCGAGATCGTCATGGCGGCGCCCGGCCCGAGATTCAGCCCGCTGCCGGACCACACGTACCGGGTCCCGGTCGCCACGCTGGCGATAGACTGGGCCATGGAGCCGGGATGCGTGGTGAACTGGCCGTCCACCGCCGTGGCCACCGTGTCCACCAGGGTCAACGCATCAATCGTGGCCGACCCCGTATTCGTCACGACGAGGTCGTACTGGATCGAGTCCCCGATCCCGGGATTGGCCGGCGTCTGGGTGTTCACGACCGTCCAGGTCGTGACCTGCGGCGGCTCATTGACGAAGACGGCGTTGGACAGGAGGCTGTTCTGCGCGCAGGCCGTGGACGCCGAGACGAACGCGGTGTTCCAGATATCAGTGGCCTGGCAGAGCGTCCCGACCTGGCCGGTGATCGTGAACGTCAGCACCGTCCCCGGCAGGAAGTTGAGGGCGGAGCCGCTCCAGACGTACCGCGACCCCGTTCCCGCCACGGAGGTGATCACCGGCGCCCCGAACGGGGCCGGCTGGACCGTCGAGAAGCCGACCACCGCCGACGGCACCGTGTCCGAGACGGTCAGGTTGTCGATCGTGGCGGTCCCCGTATTGGCGACGATGATCTTGTACTTCATCGGCGCGTTCACCGCCGCCACTGTGATTTCCTGCGCATTGACGGTGAAGGCCAGCGTCGAACCCGCAACGGTAAAGGTGTCAGCCGGGCTCGATGCCTGCGGCGCGGCGCACGCGGTTCCCGCCTGGACCCACGCGGTATTCGAGACCAGCGCCCCGCCGCATGCCACCGTCCCGTCGATCGTCACCGTTACGCTCGCCCCGGGGAGCAGCGACAGGGCTGCGCTCCAGCCGTGCACCTGCCCCGCCGCGGCGTGCACCAGCGGGGGTATGCTCGACTCGGACCCGAACGTAACCTGGGACGGCAGTGTATCCGTCAGGAGGATGCTCGACAGCGTCGCCGACCCCGTGTTGGTCGCGATGAGCGTGTACGTCACCGGCCCGGCGGGCGCCGGCGAGGCCGGGAAATGGGAGGAGACGATCGCCAGCCCCGTCACCGCGGGCGCGACGATGAAGCTGCCGGCCGGCGCGAACCCGGTCGTGGTGGCGCAGGGGGTGGTGGCCCGCGTGAAGACGGTGGAGGAAACGAGCGCGGAGCCGCACACCTCGCCGACCATGCCCGTGATCGTGAACGTCAGGGTGGCGCCGGGCGACAGGAAGCCGGCGCTGGTCCACGCGTAGATCGTCCCGCCGGCGCCCTGGGCGATGGCCATGGCCGAGAACCCGGCGGGCTGGTCGCCGGCGATCCCGATGAACGCCGGGGCCAAGGTGTCGGTCAGGGTGAGGTTCGCCAGGGTCGCCTCGCCGTTGTTTCGGCACACGATGCGGTAGGTGACGGCCTGCCCGATTCCGGGCGACGCCGGCGTGAAGGCGCCGGTGACGACGCTCGAAACCACCGGCGGCTGCACGGTTGCCGCGACGAGGTTGGTCTGGACGGCCACCTGCGCGCACGAGGTGCCGCCCGTGACGAAGGCCGTGTCGGAGATGGTCACCTGGTTGCACATCACCCCGAACTGGCCCGTGACGGTCACGGTGAGGTCGGCGCCGGGGGCCAGCGACAGGCCCGTACCCGACCAGACATACAGCGACCCGGAAGCCCCGGCCTGCGAGACCACCGGCGCCGCGAATCCGGCCGGCTGGGCGGTGGAGCCGACGATCACGGACGGGGCAATCGAGTCCGTGATGACCAGGTTATCGATGGTCGCCGTCCCGATGTTGGTCACCCGGATGGCGTACGTCACCGGCGAACTCGCGATGCCCGTGGCCTGCTGGGTCTTGACCGCGGTGAAGGACACCGTCGGGCCGGCCAGGACGATGGTCGGACCGGTGACCGTGATCCGGTTCGATCCGCACATCCGGTCGGTGGTGATGAATGCCGAATTGGAGACCGCGGTCGCCGCGCAGACCGTGCCGACGATCCCGGACACGGTGACGGTGAGCGTGGTGCCCGGGCCGAGCACCGTACCGACGTTACTGGTCCACTCGTACCGGGTCCCGGACGCGGTCTGGACCACGTTCAGGGTGTAACCGGCGGGGACGTCGGCGATCTGGCTGACGATGACCGGCGAGAGGCTGTCGGTCACGGTCAGGTTCTCGACCGTGGCAGCGCCGCTGTTGATGACCTGGATCCGCCAGCTCACCGGCGCCCCCACCCCCGGCGACGGGGGCGTCTGTAGGATCCCCTGCGACACCGTGAACGACGCCGGGAGCACGGTGAACTTCACCGGATTGCCGAGCTGGCCGCCGGCGGATCCGCCGCAGGCCGTGAACGGCTCGACAAACACCGTGTTGGACACCGCGGTCGAGGCGCAGACGGCGCTCACCAGTCCGGTGATCGTGAACGTGAAGGACTGCCCCGGATTCAGGACCGGGCCGGCATTCCAGAGATACTGCGTCCCGCTCGGCGCCGCGGCCGTGATCGTCGGCGGCGCGTACCCGGACGGTGCGAAGGTCGTCACTCCCACCAGCACCGGCGACAGCGAGTCCACCACCCGGATGTTGGTGGCCGCGGTTCCGCCGATATTGGCGACGACGATCTGGTAGGTGACCGGTCCCCCGATCGCGGGCGCGGCGGGCGTCTGGGTCTGGGTGACCGTCACCACCGCGGCGCACGGCACGGCCGCGGCGGCCTCGTTGGACAGGACCCCTTCGGCGCCCAGGCCGTCGAACGCCAGGACCCGGTAGAAGTAGGTCGTCCCGGGGACCACGCCCGGATCCGCGTACGTGGTCGCGGCCGCCGCCGCGGTCTGGATCAGCGTCGAGGCCTCCGTCACGCCGGCGAAGGTCGCACGGTAGATCCGGTACCCGCCGATCGTGCCGCGGGTCCCGGCCGTGGCGGGCGCCCACACCAGCCCGACGGACGCGGCGTACCCCACGGCGGCCAGCGGGGCGGCGGAGGACGGGGGGACGAATGACGACAAGGCATACTTCGCCGCCGCGACATCCTGGACCTCATCCCGAACGCCCTCTTCCGCCGCCACGTAGACGTTCCCTGCGGCGTCGGCAGCGACTCCATGGATGGTCTCGGTCCCCGCGCTCAGGCCGTTATGGGTGACCGTGTCGAGCACATTGCCGGCGGCGTCGTACCGCCGGACCATCCAGTTGACGAATCCGCCCCCGGAGCAGGTGTTCTCCTCGCCGCCGGCGACCACGTTGCCCACCGGGTCCACCGCGACGGCCAGCGCCGCGTCGTTGGCGTTGCAGACGCCGTTGTTGTAGACATTGCTCCAGACCTGGAGGCCGGACGGATCGTACTTCCGGACCGCCCAATCGGTCCCGGTCCCGCCGCTGGAATCGGAACCGGCGACGTACACGTTCGCGTTCGCATCCAGCGCGACCCCCCAGGCCGTCGTCAGCGCCGGCACGGCGCCGAACGACCGGCTCCACGCCAGCGTGCCGCTACCGCCGAGCTTAACGATCAGCCCACCGGTCCCGATGACCGTGTCCGTGCCGACGACGAACGCATTCCCTCCGGCGTCCACCGCGATCCCGTTCGGTTCTTCCCCGAAATTCGGGGCTCCCGTCAACCGCCAGTCCCAGATCACGTTGCCGTTGGGATCGTACTTGCGGACCAGCCAGTTGTACCCGGCGAGGGTGGGGGCCTCGAACCCCGCGACGTAGACGCTGCCGCTGGGGTCCACCGCGACGGCCTGCGCCGAATCGGTGGAGCTGGCCGCGCCGTTGTACGTCCGGCTCCACTGCACCGCGCCGGCGGCATCGTACTTCTCCACCAGCCAGTTCCATCCCTGCCCGCCCGCGGAATACGCGCCGGCCACCACCACGTTCCCCGCCGCGTCCGCCGCCGCGCTCCACGCGTTGTCCCCCCCGGCCGCGAACGCGCTGATCGTCCGGCTCCACACCAGGGCCCCGGTGGTGTCGCGCTTCTGGACCAGCCACACCGTCGTCCCCGATCCCACGAACACGGCGCCGCCCGGGACCAGCGCCACGCCCCGCCCGAATTCGTTCTGATGCGTGGGAGTCTCAAAGAGCTTGACCCACGAGAGGGGCGGCGCCAGCCGGGATCCGGTCGCGGTCGTGCTGTAGGGCAGCACCTGCCCGAGCGTCTGTCCCGGGTCGCACGACAGCGTGGCGGTCACCGCGGTCGAGTACGCGACCTGGGGTGGGTTCGCGATGGCCGTCGTCTGGTACGCGATCTCCCCAGACCGGCCCGGATTCAGGGCCGAGACGACCCAGCGCAGGTACAACGGGTCCGTGGCGACGCCGGGCTGGCCTGCCGTCCACGCCCCGGCCAGGCTGGTGGCCCACGCGGACGACAGGATGGCCGCGCCCCCCGTCAGGGTCGCGCTGAACGACCCGGGCACGTAATTCCGCTCCACAAACCCGTTCGCCTGGGTCGTGATCGTCAGGTTGTACGCCGTGCCCAGCCCCGCATTGCTGAACGAGAACCGCCAGAGCTGGTTCTCGCCGCCGTTCACGTACAGCGGCTCGGGGTTGCGCGCGTACAGCGTCAGGTTGAGCGGCTGGCAGGGGACCGCCGTCGCCGTCGCGGTCGCCTCACTGGAGAGGACACTTTGCGCCCCGCCTGCGTCATTCGCCACGACCCGGTAGAAATACGGCGTCCCGAGGATGACGGCGGTGTCGCTGTACGTTGACGCGGTCGCCCCGGCCACCTGCGTCAGGGGCATACCTTCGGTGACGCCCGCGAACGTGGACCGGAAGATGGAGTACGACGCCACGGCACGCGTCCCGGCGGTGGCCGGCGTCCACTGCAGGCCGATCGAGCCGGCATATCCGGTTGCCGCCAGGCCGGACGGCAGGAGCGGCGGCGCAAACTGGGAAAGTACGTACCGCACCGTGGCGATGGACTGGCCGTCGTCCCGCACCTGTTCCTCCGCCGCCAGGTAGACCGTCGCCGTGCCGTAGGCCATCAGCCCGTTGATCTTGTCGGTGCCGCCCAGGAGACCGTCGTGAGACTGGGCATCGAGCAGATTCAGGTTGTTGTCGTACTTGCGCAGCAGCCAGTTGTTGCCGCCCGCGGCCGGGGTCTCCCAACCGCCCACCACGAGGTTGCCGGTCGGGTCGAGATCGGCGGCAAAGGCCTTGTCATCCGCCGCCCCGGCCGACGTGTAACCCGTCGAGGCGAGGATGGCGCCCAGCACCCCGTCATACTTGACGATGCGCCAGTCGTTGGACGAGGCCCCGTTGAATTCATATCCCGCCACGAAGATGTTCCCGCTCGCATCCACCGCCACGCCCCTGGCCTGGGCCTGGTTTCCGCCCGCGGGCGTGAATGTCGTGGCCGACAGGATGGACGTCAGGCCGGGGTTGTACCGGACCACCTTCCACCGGTCCGCGCCGGCCCCGTTCCATTCCGACCCCGCCACGATGATGTTGCCCGTGGCGTCCGTCGTGACCGCATAGGCGTAATCGTAATTGAACCCCGGGCTCGTATAACTCGTGGATCCCAGCAGCACCGTGAGGCCCGCGGTGTACTTGTTGATCCGCCAGTCATAGGTCCCGCCCGCCACCGACTCGATCCCGACGACGATGACGTTCCCGAGGTAGTCCCTGGTGACGGCGTAGGCCGTGTCATACCCGCCCGCCGGGGCGCTGTAGTCGGTGGACCCCAGGACGCTGACGAACGTAGAGTTGTACTTCCGGATGCGCCAGTTGATCCCGCCCAGGCTCCCGAACTCCTGCCCGGCCACGAGGATATTGGAGCCTTCCGTCGTCACGGCGTTGGCGTAGTCGCTCCCGATCCCGGCGTTATAGATGGTGGTCCCCTGCACATTCGAGAGCGTTGGCGTAAACGACCGGACCCGCCAGTCCACGTTGGCCACCAGGTCGCTGTGGGCCGCGATCACATTGCCGAAGTTGTCCGCGGCCACCTTGCCCGCGTCGCTCAATCCTTGCGGGCCGTGATTGAGCGCGATCGCGTACAGCGGCGGCGCGATCAGCCCGCCGGTTGAGGTCGTCGAGTAATCCAGGACCTGGGCGGTGGTCTGGGCGGCATCGCACGAGGACGTTGCGGTGACGTAGAGCGGCAGGAGCTGCGGGCTCCCGCCGAAGGCCGTCGTGCGGAAGGAAATCTCACCGCTCGCGCCGGGATACAACGCGGAGACCACCCACCGCAGGCAGAACGGCTCGAGACCCGCGAAGTTGTCGCCCGGCGTCCACGGTCCCGCCACGGTCGCCGCAAACGCCGAGGCAGTGACCGCCCCCCCGCCCGTGATCGTGGCGCTCAGGAACCCCCCGTTGTACCCCCGGCTCCCCGCCCCGCCGGTCACCTGGGCGGTGATGGTCAGGTTGTACGCCGTCCCGGCCCCCGCGTTGCTGAACGAGATCCGCCACATCTGGACCCCGGAGTTGCTGACGTACAAGGGCACCGGGTTCTTTGCGTAGACCGTCATGTTGAGGGCGGGGCAAGTCACCGGCACGATCGCCGCCGAGGCCTCCATCGACATAAAGCCTTCCACGCCCGGATACCCGCCTCCCTCGATGCCGAGCACCCGGTAGAAGTAGGTCAGGCCCGGGGTCGCCGTGGTATCGGTGTACGTCGATACGGTGCCGGCAACCGTCGCGAGCACCCCGTTCGAGGTAGCCAGGACTCCGGGATACGTCTGCCGGAACACCCGGTAGGACGCACTGAAGGCCGACGGCGTCCACTGCAGCCCGATCTGCACGGGGTAGCCGGTCGCGGTGAGCCCGGACGGAACGCCGGGCGTGGTGATGAGCGACCCGAGATCGAGACGGTCGACGGCGCCCTTGTCGCCATAGACATACCCGTCGTCCTTGATGAATTCGGCACCGGCGCCGTACACCCGGTATGCGGCCGGATCCACCGCGATCGCATTGAGGGTATCGTTACCCCAGTGGGCGCCGCTCCTGCCGATGGCCGCGCGGATCGTCCCTTCGTTCGAATAGCCCTGAATGGACCAGTCCCGGTACTCGCCCGGAACGGCATGGATGAAATACCCGCCGAAGAGAGCGACGCCGTCCTTGTCGATCGCCACACTGGTCGGCTCATCGTCGCCGAAACTCTCCGGGCCATCCGTCACCTGGGTCCAGATAACATTCCCGCCGGCGTCGTATCGGCGCATCATCCACGCCGCGTTGGCCCCGGCGAAGACCACGCCGGTGACATAGATACGACCGTCGCGATCGACCGCGACACCGGTGGCCTGATCGGCGATCGGTCCCGCCGAGTCGTGGGTCCGGGTCCACAGCATGTTGCCGGCGGCGTCGTACCGGTGAAGGATCCAGTCGTACCCCTGCCCGATGTCACTGCGGTCCGCCGAACCCACCACGGTAATCCCCCCGGCCCGGTCCGCGGCCACGGCAAGGATCTGGTCGTCCAGGCCGCCCGGCGCCGAGGACGTCCGCGTCCACAGCAGTGTTCCCGTGGCGTCGAATTTCTCCAGGAGCTCATGGAACTTGTCGAGAGGCGTGGCCCGCTCATAGCCACCAACGACGATCGACCCGAAACCGTCCAGGGCGATGCCACGCCCGACGCTCATTTGCTGCGAGAGCGTACGGCTCCAGAGCAGGGTCCCTCCCCCGTCCAACCGGAGCAACATTCCGGCTGCGGCGCCGATATTCCCCCCGGTCACGTAGGCACCGCCGGATCCGTCGGGAACGATCGCCTGGGCCTGGTCAAAGGTGACAGTCGGCCCGCTGGTTGTATAGCTCCAGAGAAGGGTGCCGGTCGCCGAGTACTTGCGGATCCGCCAGTCACGATCCAGTCCGACGTCACTGATCGCAACGCCTCCGGCCACAAACACGCTCCCCGAGGGATCCACCGCGATGCCGCTGTTATGCTCGTCGAAATAGAGTTCGTCATTTTCGGCGATCCGCGCCCACGCGTAGCCGGCCGGCAACCGCTGGCCGACCGCCGTCGCGGAATACGGGAGGGATTGCGGCAGTGTCCCTGCGGCGTCGCACGACAGCGTGGCGCTGGCATAGGTCTCCAGCTGAAGGACCGCACCGGCCAGCGCGGTGGTCCGGTAGTGCCACGCCGCACTGGCGGCGTTCGGAAGTGTGGGAATCACCCACCGCAAATACAACGGATCGGTTACCGCGCCCGGTTCACCCGGGGTCCAGGGTCCCGCCAGCGCGGTGGCCCAGCTCACGGTCATGCTCCCGCTCCCGGCCACGGTCGCGCTCCACGAACCCGGGACGTAGTTCCGTTGCGAGAACGATCCAGGCAGGGTTGTGATTGTGACGTTATAGACGCTGGCGGTCGACTGCGAGCTGAACATCATGCGCCACATCTGCATGTCGCCTCCGACCGCGTACATCGGGTCGGGACGACGAACCCGCAGCACCACTAGATTGCCGCACACCGGGATGGTCGGGATCGCGGACGCCGCGTTTGAGAGGACGCTTTCCGCCCCGGCCGAATCGTACGCCAGGACGCGGTAGAAGTACGTGAGCCCGGGCGCCACCGCCCCATCGGAGTACGTCGTGGCGGCGGCGACGGGAAGCTGGACCAGCAGATTCGCCTGGGTCGGCACGAATCCCGCGAAGGTCTGGCGGAAGATCCGGAAACCTCCGATCGCGCCACGCGTTCCGGTCACGGCGGGCGTCCCCCACTGGAGACCGACGACACCCGGATATCCCGCCGCCGTAAGCGCCAGCGGCGCTGAGGGCGGGAGGAACGGCGTGAGGGCATACCGGCCGACGGCGAACTCCTGGCCCTCGGCGCGCACCTGTTCGCCGGAGGCAAACACGACGTCCTGGGACCCGGGCACCGCGCCGATCCCGAACCCGAAATCGTCGCTACCCGTGACGCCGTCGCGGACGATGGTGTCGAGCTGGTTTCCGGCGTTGTCCCAGCGGATCAGCCGCTGGTTCGCCGGGCAACCGGAGCAGTTCGACTCCCTCCCGTTGACGGAGACGTTCCCGACGGCATCCACGGCGAGACCGAAAGCCATATCGAGACTGGTGCCGGGGGCGCTGTACGAACGCGACCACACCAGGGCGCCGTTCGAGTCGTACTTGCGGACGACCCAGTCGAACCAGTTGTCGTATTGCCAGCCGGCGACGTACACATTCCCGTTGGTGTCCAGCGCCACCGCCCGGGCCGTATCCGAGGAATTCCCGGGCCCGTCGAATCCCCTCGTCCAGACCAGGGACCCGTCGGCGGCGTACTTGTTGATGAGCCAGTTGTCGCCCTGCGCGAGGTCGCCCCGGGTCTCGACGCCCGCGGCGTACACGTTCCCTGCGGGGTCGATGGCCACGCCGTACGCGCCCTCATTCTGGAACGCGGGGCTGTTGTACGTCCTGCTCCAGAGGAGGTTTCCCGCGGGGTCAAACGACCTGACGATCCAGTTCACGCCCTCCCCCGTCTGGGTGATCTGCCCCGCGACCGCGATCGTCCCGGACGGGTTGACCGCCACGGCAAAGATCTGGTCATCGCCGTTGGTTGGACTGTTGTACGTCCGGCTCCAGATCAGCGCGCCCGTGGCATCGTATTTGCGGAGCATCTGGTCGTTCCCCTGCCCCGCGACCCGGTTTTCATACCCCCCGACGATCCAGGTGTCGCCCGGCCCGACGGCCACCCCGAACGCTTCGTCGTACCCGTTGATCGGGCCGTTGTATCCGGCCGATGCCAGCACGGACCCTGCCGGGCTGAATTTCCGGATCATCCAGTCATAGGAACCGGGCCCGAACCCTGAACCGACGACGACAGCGTTGCCCGCACTGTCCGCGGCCGCGCCGTACGCGCCGTCCGCGGAATTGGCGGCACGGTGCTCCGTATACATCCACGACAGCGGCGGCGCAATCCGCTCGCCTGCCGCCGTGGCGGTGTACCCGAGCGTCTGGCCCACAACCTGGCCCGGGTCCGTCCAGCACGAGGCGCCGAACCCGATCGGGAGGACCAGGGTCGTCGCCGGCGCCGCCGCGGTGGTGGAATACCCGATCACGCCGCTGCGGCCGGGATAGAGCGGGGAGATCACCCACCGCAGGAAGAGCGGGTCGGGGGCGGCGGCCCCCGGCATGCCCGCCGTCCACGGGCCGGTGGACACGCTGGCGAACGCCGAAGCCACGACGGCGGCGCCGCCGGTCAGCGTGACGGTAAACGACCCCGGCGAAAACGCCCGGCCCAGCGACGACCCGGCCTGCGTGGTGATCGTCAGGTTGGTGAGCGTGTCGGTTCCCCCGTTGCTGAACGCCACCTGCCAGAACTGGAGGTCGCTCACGTTCGCGTACAGCGGCTCCGGATTACGCGCGTACAGCGTGAGGTTGAGCGGAGCCGCCGGGATTGCACTCGACTCCATGGACACCAGGCCCTCCGCCCCGAGCGCGTCCACGGGGGTCACGCGATAGAAATACCGGGTGCCGGGCACGACCGCGTTGTCGGTGTAGGTCTGGGTGGCGAAACCAACCACTTGCCCGAGATACGCGGCCGCCGTGGGCCCGACGCCGGCGAAAGTCTGGCGGTAAATGTTGTACCCCAGGCCGGCGCGCGTCCCGGACGCTGACAGGTTCCATTGCAGCCCGATCTGCCCGACGCCGGGAGACGCCGTCAGCCCGGTCGAGGCCGTCGGCAGCGTGAACGTCGGAAGCTGGATCCGCGCCAGCACCTGGTCCGACTGGTTATCCCGGACGGCCTCGGACCCGGCGAGGTAGACGTTCGACGGCCCCGGCTCCGCCGAAGCGGCGAGCGCAGACGTCATTCCCGCGCCCAGCCCGTCGCGCGTCATCGTGAAGACGATATTCCCGGCATTGTCCAGTTTGAGCAGCCGCCACCGGGACGTCCCCGCGACCGTGGTCTCCTCGCCCGCCACCAGGTAGTTGCCGTTCGAGTCCACCGACACCGCGTTCGCCGTGTCGCCCAGGCCGGCGGGGCCGTTCCAGACCTGCGCCCACCGCAGGTTGCCGTCCGGATCGAATTTACGGATCACCCAGTCCCCGCCGAAATTGGCCTGTCCCACCGCGACGACCTCTCCCGCCTGGTCCAGCGCCACGGCCGTGTCGCCTTCCACGCTGAGGATCTGCCCCGTCCGGCTCCACACCAGCTTCCCCGCGGCATCCAGCTTCACCAGCAGGCTCTGGTACTGCGGCCCGGCGGCGGCGGCCTGGCCGGCCACATACACCGCATTGGCCTGGTCCACCACGACCCCGTGCGCGATGTCGAATGTGTTACCCGCCCCGTTGAACGTGTATGTCCACAGGAGGTTGCCCGCGGCGTCGTGCTTCACCACGTACCAGTCCGCCGCATGGCTGAGGTCCGACCGGTCGGTTTCTCCCGCGGCCACCGGCCCGCCGTCCGGCCCGACCGCGATCGCGTTCGCCCGATTCACCCCGAAGGCCACCGGGCTCGCGTACGTCCGGCTCCAGAGGATGTTGCCGGTCAAGTCGTACTTTTCGACCGTGAAGTAGTTCTGCTGCGAGATGCCGGCCGCGTAGAGGTTGCCCCCGGCCAGGGCCAGGCCGTGGTACGCATCGCTCCCTCCCGAGACATACGTCCTGGACCAGGTCACGTTCCCCGCGGTATCCACCTTCGCCATGTACCGGGTGCTGAAGGTCTGCGTCTCGAACCCGCCGATGTAGGCGCCGGTCGCGTCGGCCACGGCGCAGTTCAGGGCGTCCGCGCCCGAGGTAGGGCCGTTGCGCGTCTGCACCCAGAAGTACGGCGTGATGTGCCGCCGGCCGGTGGACGTCGAGCTGTATCCGATGTTCACCGCCGTGTCGAGGAACGTGTCGATCGAGTACGTCGCCGAAACGGCGGTGGCGTACGGCGCCTGCCAGGTGTTGTTCTGGACGGTGGTCTGCCAGGTGATGGATCCGGTCCGGCCCGGGGGCATGGACGAGACCACCCAGCGCAGGAAGAGCGGATCCGTGACGGCCCCGGGTTCGCCGGCGGTCCATGGCCCCGCCAGACTCGTGGCATACGCTGAGGCGGTCAGGACCCCGCCTCCGCTGATCATGGCCGACATCCCGCCGGGCTTGTAGTTCCGCTCGGCGAACCCGTTGGCCTGGGTGGTCAGGGTGAAGTTATAGAGGGTGTCCGTCCCGGCGCTGCTGAACGAGAGAACCCAGGTCGTCGTCATGCCGCCCAACGTGTAGAGCGGCGCCGGATTGACGGCGTGGACCGTCACGTTCTGCGGCCCCACGAGGTGCGCCGAGGCCTCATTCGTGAGCGGCCCCTCGTTCCCGACGCTGTCCACCGCCGTGACGCGGTAGTAGAACCGCGAAGTGGTATTGACGGCGCCGTCGAGCAGGATCGAGGCGCTCGCCCCCGCCACGAGGGACATGAACGCCTGCGCCGAGGGCACGACGCCCGGCGTGGTCTGGCGGTAGATGTTGTACCCGGCAACCGGGTTGGTCCCCGCGCCCGCCGGCGTCCACTGGACCTGCATGACCCCCAGCCCATTGAGCGCCGTGACCGTCAGCCCGGTCGGCATCCCGGGCATGGTGAACAGCGCCTGCGGGGGGGTGACATACTTCGCCGCGAGCTGGTCCTGCTGCTCGTCCGTGACGGACTCCTCCCCGGCCACCACGAAGTTCTGCGTGCCGGGGATGACCGCGATGCCGGTCGCGATCTCGTTGCCGGCGATCAGGCCGTCATGGGTCACCGACCACAGGAAGTGGCCGGCGCCGTCGTATTTCTGGACCAGCCAGTTGATGCCCTGGCCAACGTCGGTGCGGGTCTCGTACCCCGCGACCAGGATGCCGCCGCCCTGGTCAATGGCCAGCCACTCGGGCGCGTCGTCCAGGCTGGGCGGGGCGTTATACGCCTGCGTCCAGATCACGTTCCCGAGCGGATCGTACTTCCGGATCATCCAGTTGGCGCCCGTGCCCGTGAGCGTGGACGACCCCGCCACGAGGATGTTCCCGTTGACATCGAAAGCCGCCGCCAGCGCCTGGTCGGCGAGATTGAAGGCCCCGTTGAACGTCCGAGTCCACACGAGGCCGCCCCCGGATGAGTACTTGCGTACGAGCCAGTTGTAGCCCTGGCCGAGGTCCGGGCGGTTCTCGAAGCCGACCGCCACGACATTCCCGGCGGGATCCACCGCGATGCCCTGGGCCACGTCGAGGTCGTTGGCCGGGCTGTTGTACGTGGCGCTCCAGATCAACGTGCCCGCCGGATCGTACTTGCGGACCATGAAGTTGGCGCTCTCACCCGTCACATTGGTGGTCCCTGCCACGACGATGCTGCCGGATGCGTCCACGGCCAACGCGAGGGCCTGGTCATCTCCGTTCGCCACCCCGTTGAAGCCCTGGCTCCACAGCACCGCCCCCGCGGAGGAGTACTTGCGGACCAGCCAGTTGTTCGACTGGGCGGTCATGTTCTCGAACCCGGCGACGACCAGGTTGCCGCCAGGGTCGAACGCCGCGCCCCGCGCGGAATCAATCAGGTTCGCCGTCCCGTTCTCCGACACTGTCCACACCAGGTTGCCGGAGGCATCCAGGAGGGCGACCCGCCAGTTGGCGCCCTGCCCGAGGTCCGTGCGATCCTCCTGCCCCGCGACAGCGACCTGCCCGGCGCCGTTGACCGCCACCGAGAAGTCCTGGTCGGTGCGGTGGGTCGTATCGTCGTAGACCTTGGCCCAGGCCAGCGGCGGCTCAATCCGCTTGCCGAGCGTCCCGGCGCTGTATCCGAGGTCGTTGTACCCGAAGAGCACCGGGTTGGCCGACATCGTGGCAGACGCGGAAGCGGGAAGGAGTGTTTCCGCCCCTCCCGGATCGGTCGTCACCCGGTACCCGATCGTGCCGCTCCGCGCGGGCAGCGCCTGGTTCACCGTCCACCGCAGGTACAGGGGATCGGGGGTTCCGTTCGGCGGCTCGCCACGGTTCCACGGCCCGGCCTGCGCGGTCGCCCACGCCGAAGAGGTCAGGGAGACACCGGCGGTGAGCGTGACGCTGAGGGACGGAGAGACATATTTCCGGTTCGAGAACGACTGGGGCTTCGTCGTGATCACCACGTTGTACAGCGTGTCCGTGCCCGTTTGGCTGAACGAGAACTGGTAGAGCTGCGTGTCGCCCGCCTGCAGGGCGTACAACGGATCCGGATTCCTGGCCTTCAGGGTCAGACGATAGTTGGCCGGCCAGGCCTTGGGCTCGAACGATGTCGAGGAAAGGTGCCCCTGCACGTCCTCCGCCCGGAGCGTGTAGTAGAACGTCGTCGAGTTGGCCAGCGGCGTGTCGAGGTACGTGGCCGTCGGGTCGGGAACCAGATTCTGGCTGGCATTGGCCATCACCGTCGACGGCACCGTCGTGGGGGTGCCGTCCAAACCGCCGACGATATAGACCTGGTTGTGATATTCCACCCCCGCGTTGGTCAACATCCGGATCTGGAACGGGTAGCCCGTTGTCGCCTGCCATGCGCCCAGGGAGCCGTCGGAACGGATGACGGCGAACTGACTGGTCGTGTCGCCGACGCTGGTCTTCGCATTCCATCCACCGGTGACATACACCTTTCCCTTGCTGATGTATGAGGCGTGCTGGGACCGGATCGCCGGCAGGGCTGTTTCGGTGGACCAGCTGGTGATCCCACCTGCCGGAGCGACGATTCCGCGGTAGACCGTCTGGGCGCCGGGGGTGGCTTTGACGCCGGTCTCCCCTCCGGTGACGTAGATCCAGTTGTTCTGCACGACGCTCCCGGCGTACATCCGCGCCGCCGGCAGTACGGTCGTGGCGGTCCAGGGCGAAAGATTGCCGTTCGGAAGGATGGACGCGTAGTACGTGTTCACCGAGGGCGCATTGGCCTGGTCGTATCCACCGGACAGGTAGAGGCGCTGGTCCACCACTTCCAGGCTGAATCCGGCGCGGTTGACCGGCAGCGCCGGCCCGACTTTCCAGGTGGAATTCCCGATCTTCCCGTCCGATCCGACGGTGCCGATGTACACCGTGGTGGTGGCGAAGATTGAGGCATCCAGATTCTGGCCACCCACCACATACACCTTGCCGTCCACGATCTTGACGCCCTGGTCCCAGAGGTAGTCCGGCATGGTTCCAGCCACGGTCCAGGGGCCGAGCGAGCCGTCGGCCTGGATCGGGGCGGAGTAGATGCTGCTGTACACGAGGTTGGCCGGGATGATCTTCCCGCCGAACGCATAGATGCGCCCGCCGTAGATCACCGTCGCGTGCTGGTTCCGCTCCTCGCCAGCGGGCAGCGTGCTGATATTCGACCACGCCGAGAGGGAGCCCGACCCAATCGGGGAATAGAGCTCCCCGGAAACGAACGTGGACCGGTACACCAGGTACGACGACAGGGCATACGTCGTCGCCACCGAGGGGGTCCACTTGACGGTCGCCTGGGCGATGCCCGACACCGCGTCCACCCCGGTCGGGGGCGCCGGGTTGAGATAGGGATCGGCGACCGCCTCGGCGGAGGGCTGCGACTCCTCGCGGGTGTTGGTCAGGGCGGTCACCTGGTAGATATACCGGGACCCCGGCACGACGGCATTGTCCACGTACAGTGTCGTGGTATTGGAAGCGTCGACGATCGTCGCGAGCAGGCTCGCGGCCCCACCGTTGACCGACCGGTAGATCTGGTAGCTGGTCACCGGCAAGGCTCCCGTCACCGTGGACCACCCCAGCCGGACGTACGGCACCGTGTCGATGCCCTGCACGCTGGCGCAGACGAGGGCCGGCGGCGGCGCGGAGGAGCTGCGGTAGGCGAGGGTGCCGGCCCAGCTGGCGCTCCCCGAGTACGGACTGGTTGAGAGGAAGTAGGTCTGGGTCGCGGCCGCGGTATACGTGATGGCGAACTGGTAGTTGCCGGCGGAATCGTCATCCTTGGCCACGATCGTGCCGGCACCGGCGTTGGAATAGAGCACGCCGTACATGTCTCCGTCGCCCGCGCTGACCGCCGCGCCGCTCGCGCTCGAGGAAAAGTAGTACGTGATTCCGGCGGTCATAGCGATGCGGTACCAGTCCACCTGGTCGGTCGGACAGAGCGTGTGTGGCCCGTGGAACTGCATCGTCGTCGTCGGTACCAGGACCGTCCCCTTCGCCGAGAGATCGTCGCCGGGGTCGTAGGCGTCGCCCCCGGTCACGACGGTCGTGGTGCTGACCCCGACGCCGACCGTGACGCCCGAGCCGGAATCGACGCCGGCGATATCTCCCGCGAAGATCACGGAGTCGCACCCCGTCGCGCTGTAGGTCCAGACATACGTCTGGGCGCCTCCGGGCAGGAGCGTGCCCCCGGCAGCGGGTACCGGTCCCGTCAGGTACGACACCGTGCCCGGCATCCCGACCGGGGTGAGATTCGGGGTGACTCCCGTCACGTTCGTCGCCCCGTTGTTGGTCGCGGTCAAGGCCACCCGGATCCCCTGACCGAAGGTCATCGGTCCGGCGGGCGCCGAGATGGCCAGGGCCAGCGGCACGCTCCGATACGTGATGGCGCCGGCCCAGGTCGAACCGTAGGCATACGTGTGAACGGCCAGGTAGTAGACCTGCGTGGAAAGGGCGGTGTAGACGAGCCGGAACTGGAAGTTGCCGCCCGAATCGTCGTCGGTCTTGACCAGAACAGCACCGGCGGAATCGCTGAACAGCGAGGCGAACAGGTCCCCGGTCCCGCCCGTCAGCGCCACGCCGGTGTAGGTGGACGACAGGACATACGTCACGCCCGCCACCATGTTGATCCGGTACCAGTCCACGGTGTCGCCGGCATCGAGCGTATGAGGCTGGTGGAACTGGGTCGCCGAGGTGGGGGTCAGGAGCGAACCGCCCAGCGAGGTATTGTCTGCCGGGTCGAACGTGTCGAGGGCCTCGGCCCGGGCCCCGCACAGGCCCCCGCCGAGCACCACGGCAATTGAAAATGCACGAATTCCCGGTCTAAAAGATAAAATCATCCCGCGGAATTGCTGCAATTCCTGCGCCGGATTGGATTGAAAAATAGTGATTACAGGGTCACATGTCTGGCGGCGGCGGCGGGCGGCGGAGTGTCAACCCCTGACATTCCTGACGATTCTGACACGCAAAAACTGACACAAATACATTCAATCCAGACCTGGCGGGGATCGGACCAAAAAAAGGGGAAGCGCCTGCTAGCACAGATGCCAATCAGCAGTAGGGATCAAGAGCTTTAAGGGAGGGCTCATGTACTCCGGCTTTCACCGGTCCCCGTGCCGTTCTGTCACTTCTCGGCGCTTCCTTTTTAAAACCGTGCCTTTTTGCGGCCGCCTGTTCGATCGCGACCGCGGCAGCGTACATTGCAGGAAGGGGGCCAACGGGAGGAGCGTTATTTTATCGGGGAATCAGCGAGATGGAGGGTGTCAGGGAGAGGGCGGCTGACAGGGAAGTGTCAGATTATCGCGGACCCTCACCCTCAGAGCTCCCTCTCCCTCTCAGGGAGAAGGAAAAGAAGGAAGTGATCCTAAAAACTGAGCTCCAAGCCTTCGTAGGCCAGCATGACGGACTTGGACTCCTTCCGGGCATCCTCGAGGATCCGGGCCATGTCCTTGTCGCTGTGGGTGGGGTCGTGGTGGAAGAGGTACAGCCGCTTGGCCTTCGCCAGCTTGGCCATCTTGATGCCTTCCGGCCAGGTGCTGTGGCCCCAGCCCTTCTTAGTCTCGTATTCCTGCGCGGTGTAGGCCGCGTCGTAGACCATCGCATCCGCCCCCTGGCACAGGTCCAGCACGTTCTGGTCCGGCTCCGGATAATGCTCGGTGTCGGTGCAGTACGCGAAGACCCGCTTCTTCCCCTTTTCGACCGACTCGACGCGATACCCGATCGCGCCGTTCGGGTGGTTGAGCCGGTGCGTCACCACGGTGACGTTGGGCCCGACCTGGACCGATTCCCCGTCCTTGATGTCGTTGAACTCCATCTGGGCGCGCATCGCGGCGATCGGCACCGGAAAGAACGGCGCGGACATCACGCCGCTGATGAGGTCCTTGATCCCGACGTTGTCCTTGCGCTCGCCGTAGATCTTGAGGGAGGTGGTCGGAATGAAGGCAGGGACGAAGAACGGGAAGCCCTGGATGTGGTCGTGGTGGACGTGGGTGAAGAAGAGCGAGGCCTTGACCGGCTTGCCTTCCTTGAGGAACTTCATGCCGAGCATCCGGATGCCGCTGCCGGCATCAAGAATAATGGTATGGCCGTCGGCGGTGACCTCGACGCACGAGGTGTTGCCGCCCAGCCGCAGGGTCGTCGGACCGGGCGTGGGCAGGCTGCCCCGCACGCCCCAGAACCGCACCTTCATCGGATGCCCCGCAACGTTGCCGTCATTGGCCTCATATGGTGAATTGTTAGCATAGGGACTGAAAACCCGCTACCCCTGTGATTTAAATCACAAATGGGGGTCAGGGGCCCGTATCCGGTACCGTCATCCGCCGGACGCACAGCACGTTGGGGTACCCCCCCGCCCGGTCGTCCTTCCAGACCACCATCACCCGGGTGCCGTCCAGGGGCACCAGCCGCTCCCATTCCGTGGTGAGGCCGGGGCGGGACTCCACGGTAACCGAGGCGGTGACCCCCGCAGGCCCGGCCAGGGCGCAGAGGACCGCCGGGGCGCCGTTCGGGCGGGGCTCGATCCACCCGGCCAGCCAGCCGGCCGCCAGCGAGGCCAGGGCGAGGTGGCGGCTGGGAGCGACCCGGGACGCCAGCCTGACGCCCTCGGGACCATACACCGGCCGGCCGCGCCCGTCATAGACCTGCAGCACCA
>CAYNUZ010000020.1:0-20795 GCA_964400385.1 uncultured bacterium
GCCTGCTCATCGGCTGGCTGGCCGACGACGCACTCGCCGGGCTGGCCGCGGGCGCGGCCGCCGCCTTCCTGCCGGACCTGGTGGCGAAGGACCGCTGGGAGCGGCGGCAGGAGCGCATCCGCCGCGAGCTGCCCGACGTCCTCGACCTGCTCACCCTGGCCCTCGAGGCCGGGCTCTCGCTCGACGCCGGGCTCCAGCAGGTGGCGGAGAAGTACCGGGGCGGCCTGCTGTCGGATGCGGTGGCCCGCATGCTCGGCGAGGTCCGGTTCGGCGCGCGCCGCCACGCGGCATGGCGGGAGATGGCGGCGCGGCTGGGGAATCCCGAGGTCGCCGAGATCATGGAGGCGCTGGTGCAGGCGGACACCATGGGCGTGGGGCTGGCGCAGGCGCTGCGCGGACTCGCGGACCAGATGCGCGTCCGCCGGCGGCAGCGGGTCGAGGAGGCCGCCCAGAAGGCCCCGGTCAAGCTCCTCTTCCCCCTCGCGCTGTTCGTCTTTCCCGCCATCTTCATCGTCCTGCTGGGCCCGGTCTTCCTGCAGCTCCTGGAGGTGACCCCATGATCGCCGCGCTCGTCGTGACGCTCGCCGTCCGGATCGCCTGCGCCGCGGACCCCGCGGTGGTCGAGAAGCACTGGCAGCTTGCCCGCGCCTACATGGCGAAGGGGATGCCGCACCACGCGGAGGAGGAGGCCCGGGTGGTCCTGCGGCTCGACCCCTCCCACGCGGGCGCGCAGGGGCTGCTGGCGACGCACGGACTCCCGCCGGAGGGAGCCGCGCCGGCCCCGCTGCCGGCCGCGCCCGCCGGTGCCACCACGACGACGGCGGCCGCGGCGACCGGGACGGCCGCCGAAAGCCTCACCACCGAGGCGGCGCGGGCGTACCGGGAGAGCCGCGTGGAGGACGCGCACCGGCTCGCGGAGCAGGCCCTCCTCTCCGATCCCGGCAACGCCGCGGCGAACGGGATCCTCCGCAACCTGGCGGAGGAGGCCTACCAGCCGACGCCGCTGGAGGTGAACGGCGTCCTGTCCGAGCTCTTCGGGCAGGGCATGGCGCTGTACCGCCGCGAGGAGTGGGCGGGGGCCGCGGCCATCTTCCAGAAGGCCCTGGCCGCCTCGCCCACGCACGACCAGACCCGGACGTTCTTCAACCGCGCGCGGACGCGGGCGGAGCAGGTCCGTGCCGCGGCCGCCATGGCGCAGGCCAAGGAGGCCATCGCGGCCGGCCGTCCCGCCGAGGCGCGGACGGCGCTGAAATCGGTGCTGGAAATCGCCCCCGGCGATCCCGAGGCCACCGCGCTGCTGGCGTCGCTGGGCGTGGACGCCCGGGCGGCGGACCGCAAGGCGCAGGCCAAGGACCATTTCAACCGGGGGGTCGAGGCGTACGAGCAGGGGCGCTGGCCGGACGCGGTGCAGGAGTGGGAGCTGGTCACGACGCTCGACCCCTCGGATGCGGAGGCCGCGAAGCTGCTGAAGAAGGCGCGGGCCCGCCAGGCCGCGGCCCGCAAGGACGCCCGGGCGCGCATCCCGGGCCTCCACGAGGAGGCGCTCAAGCTCTACCAGCAGGGCAAGCTGGCGGAGGCCCGCGCGGTCTACAAGGACATCCTGGACCTGGATCCCGCCGACGACAAGGCGAAGCGGAGCCTCGAGCTGATTGACGCGGCCTCGGCGAAATGACGCGGGCCGGGCTGGTCGCGGGAACCCTGGCCGCCGGGGCGGTGTTGCTGATCCTCATGGACCTCAAGGCCGACGCCGCCGCCCGGGAGGCCGGCACGGCCGCCTGGACCCGCGAAACGGAGTCCGAGGCCGCGTTCGTGGCCGCGGCGCTGGCCCGGCGCAACGACCTGCAGGTGGTGGAACGGTTCGCCGCGCTGGCCCGGCGGGACGACGTGGCGTATGCGCTGGTGTGCGATGCGTCCGGCCGGGCGCGCTTTTCCACCGACGTGGCCGGGGTCGGGACCGTGTACGACAGCCCGGTCGCGCAGCGGGCCCGTGCGGCCGCCGGCACCCTGGTGCAGGACCTCACGGACACGGCCGGGGTGGTCGAGGTGGACGCGCCCGTGGGCGGCGGGAGCGTCCTGCGCCTCGGCTACGCCACCCGTGCGCGTACGGCGGCGTCGCGGCGGCGCTGGACGGGCGCGGCGGCGGTGGTGGTGGCGGCGGCGGTCGCGGGGTTGCTGGCCCGCGCGCGTGCCTGATACACTAGCCGCGCGGTAAGCACACGGTGAGCCATGTCGAATAAACGCACCCCCTTCCGGCGCAGCTGGCGCGGCGACCTCCTCTGGATCCTGCTGACGGGATTCGCCCTCGCCTCGGTCTACGTCGCCATGTCCAAGGGCGCCCACGGCGGCGTCAAGGAAGTCACGTATTCGGAGTTCCTGAACGCCGCCAAGGCCGGGGGCATCCGGCGGGTCATCATCCTCCAGAAGGTCGAGACCCCCGTGCGCGAGGTGCAGGGGGAGTACAAGGACGGCGGCAAGTTCTTCTGCTACGCCCCCGACGACCCCAAGATGTACGAGCTCCTCTCGGCGGGGGGCGTCGAGATGTCCTCGAAGCCCGCCGAGTCGTCCCTGCTGGGGAACATCCTCTCGATCGGGGCCAACGTGGTCTTCCCGCTGATCATCCTCTTCTACGTCATCATGATGTGGCGCCAGATGCAGGGCGCGGGGTCGGGCGCGATGGCCTTCGGCAAGAGCCGGGCCAAGCTGTTCGGCGCGGCGCACTCCAAGGTGACGTTCGCGGACGTCGCGGGCGTCGAGGAAGCCAAGGAGGAGCTGCGGGAGATCATCGAGTTCCTCAAGGACCCCCAGCGGTTCACCCGGCTGGGGGGCAAGATCCCCAAGGGCGTCCTGCTGCTCGGCCCCCCGGGCACCGGCAAGACGCTCCTGGCGCGCGCCGTGGCGGGCGAGGCGGGCGTGCCGTTCTTCTCGATCTCGGGCTCCGACTTCGTCGAGATGTTCGTGGGCGTGGGCGCGGCGCGGGTGCGCGACCTCTTCGAGCAGGGGAAGAAGAACGCGCCGTGCATCATCTTCGTGGACGAGATCGACGCGGTCGGCCGGCACCGGGGCGCGGGGCTGGGCGGCGGCCACGACGAGCGCGAGCAGACGCTCAACGCCATGCTGGTCGAGATGGACGGGTTCGACACGAACCGCGGCGTCATCATCATGGCCGCGACGAACCGGCCGGATGTGCTGGACCCCGCGCTGCTGCGTCCGGGCCGGTTCGACCGGCACGTGATCGTGGCCAACCCCGACATCAACGGGCGCGAGGGCATCCTCAAGGTGCACGTGCGCACGGTGCCGCTGGGGGCGGACGTGGACCTCAAGAAGCTGGCGCGCGGCACGCCGGGGTTCTCGGGCGCGGACCTGGCCAACCTCGTCAACGAGTCGGCGCTGCTGGCCGCGCGCAAGAGCAAGAAGTTCGTCGAGATGGTGGACCTCGAGGAGGCGAAGGACAAGGTGCTCATGGGCCCGGCCCGCCGGAGCCTGGTGATCAGCGACAAGGAGAAGCGCAACACCGCGTACCACGAGGGCGGGCACGCGCTGGTGTCGTGGCTGATCCCGGGCTCCGACCCGCTCCACAAGGTGACGATCATCCCGCGCGGCCACGCGCTGGGCATCACGGCCTCGCTGCCGGTCGAGGACAAGTACAACCACTCCAGCAAGGAGTTCCTCGACGACATCACGATCCTGCTCGGCGGCCGCGCGGCGGAGGAGCTGATCCTCAAGGAGGTCACGACGGGGGCGGCCAACGACCTCGAGCGCGCGACCACGCTGGCGCACCGGATGATCTGCGAGTTCGGGATGAACGACGTCCTCGGGCCGCGGACGTTCGGCCGCCAGAACAAGGAGATCTTCCTGGGCCGCGACTTCATGCGCGAGCGCAACTACAGCGAGGAGACCGCCCAGAAGATCGACCAGGAGGTCCGGAAGATCATCTCGGACGCGCACAACCGCGCGATGACCCTCCTCAAGAAGAACCGCGACCGCCTGAAGCGGCTGGCCGAGGCGCTCCTCGAGCGCGAAGTCCTCGACGGCGACGAGGTGGACCGGCTGCTCAAGGGCCGCGGGGTGGCCGGCGTGCCGGTCCCCGCCGCCGCCCGCTCCATCACCAAGACCGCCTGAGTTCCCCCTTCTGAACTTCCTCCTGTCCGCCGGATACGCGGCAGGATCCTGGGTGGTCGGCGCTGGTGTCGTGGCCCTCGTCGGGTGCGCCTGGGCCGGGTCGGGCAAACCGTGCCGGCGGTTCCTGGGAATCTCCACCAGCCCCTTCCTGGCGGGGATCGGCATGACCGGGCTGGGCGTGCTGGCCCTCGCCGAAACCGGTCTCGTGCGGCTCCCGGTCCTGACCGTGTTGTCTGCCGCCGCGGCGCTGGCCGGGCTGCGGACGCTGCGGCCCGGAGTCTTGGGGGTGTGGGGCCACCGGTCGTCCGCGCCGTGGGGTCCGGGAACCGCCCTGGTCCTGATCGTGATCGCCGCGGTGGCGGCCTCCCGGGTGCCCTTCGCGCTGATTGACGCGCGGTACTACCACCTCGGGCTGCCCGAGGAAATCCTGCGCCGCGGCCACTGGGTCGCGAACCCCTGGGAGTGGACGTGGGAGCTGCCCTCCATGGCGGAAATGAATTTCCTTCCGGCGTACGCCTTCGGCGGGATCACCGCCGCCCGGGCGGTGAACACCGCGTGCTTCCTGGCCCTGCTGCTCGCCTGCGGCGAGCTGGCCGCCGCCCTGGGGCCGACACGTCCGGCGGGGGGGGTGAGTCGAAGGGGCGCCTGGACGGCGGCGGCGTTGCTGGCGGGGTGCGGCCTGCCGTTCCATTCCGTCTGCGACCTCAAGAACGACCTGCCGGCCGCACTCGCAATGGCCGCCACGGCGCTGGCGGCGGCCCGGTGTGCGGGCGGCGCTTCCGTCGGCTGGTGGGTGTTCCTGGGTGGGTCGTCCGGCCTGGCCGTGGCAACGAAACTGACGGCCGCCATCCCCGCGGTGGCGGTGGCCGCTGCCGCCTGGATCATGGCGCCCCGCGGCCGGCGGCACCTGCTGGCGGCAAAGGCCGGTGCGCTCGCGGTCCTCGGCCCGTGGCTGGCCCAGAACGCGCTCCTGACCGGGAACCCCATCTTCCCGTTCGCCGCGGCGCGGCTGGGGGGGCTGCACTGGAGTGCGGAGCTGGAGGGGGCGATCGTCGGCGTCACCGCGAAGCTGGACGGCGGGCCGGAGCTCTCGCCGCGCGCGTGGATTGCGAGCCTGCTCCTGTTCGCGACGCCCCGGTTCGGGTCGTTCCTCCTGGGCTTCCTGCTCCTGGCCGCCGTGCCGCGTCCCGCCGGCCGCGGGGAAACGGCGCTGCGGTGGGGCGCCGCCGCGGGCTTTCTCGTCTTCCTCCTCGTCGTCCAGCGCCCCCGGTACCTCCTCCCGTGGCTGCCGGTCGCGGCCGCGATCGCGGGCGCGGCATGGGCGGCCCGCCCGTCCGGACCCGGAGTCCGCCGGGTCGTGGACGCGGGCCTGCTGATTTCGGCGGGCATGGCGGTGGCGCAGCTCCGGACCGCGCTGCCGGCGGAGTGGACCTCGGTCTTCGCCGGGCGGATGACGCCGGCCGCCTTTCTGGACCGCGTGGATCCGGCCGGCGCCGACCTGCGGGCGTGGGCCCGCGCGGAGGTCGGCCCGGGGGACGGCATGCTGGTGCTCTGCGAACAGCGGCCGCTGGGGCTCGGCTGCCGGGTCCTGACCGCCAACATGATCACCGACTCCCCGGTCCGGCGGGCCGCGCTCGAGGCGGCGGACCCGGCCCGGCTGGTGGTGAAGTTCCGCCAGCTCGGGATCTCGGTCATCGCGCACAACCTGATCCGGACCCGGTTCCAGTCCATCTGGTGGTACCCGGGGCTCCCGTGGACCAATCGGGCGCTGGCGACGTACCGCGCGTGGTTCACGCGCTCCGCGGTGCCGGCGTTCGAGCCGCGGCGTGCCACGTTTGAGCAGGGCGCGTTCTATGCATGGCGGGTGCGGCGGCCCGGGCCGCCGGACTCCGGCCCTATGCGGATGCTGCCGGGCATGGAAGGGGAGCTGGCCGGGGTGAAGGACCGGCTCCTCGAGGCCGGAGCCGACGAGACGAAGAAGGCGGCGATCCCGGCGTATGCCCGGGCGCAGGCGGCCCGGGTCGGGGACGTCCTGGACGCGCAGGACTGGGTGGCGTTCGCCCTCTATGCCTGCGGGCGGGAGCGGGAAGCCTTGCCGCTGTTCGAGCGCGAGCGGCGGGTCGGTTACCGCAACGAGCGGAACGGCGAGTGGCACGCCTCGATCCTGCGCGGCCTCGGCCGCACGGGCGAGGCCCGGGCGGTCGAGGCGGAGGTCCTCGCCTTCTCGGGAAACGACCCCGCCGCGCTGCTCCACCACGCCCTGCTCGACCGCATGCTCCCGGTCCTGCACTGACCTAGAATCGGGACATGCTCTGGAAGGTCCGGGACCGGGAGATGGAGCTGGGGACCAGGACCCTGGTGATGGGGATCCTCAATGTCACGCCGGACTCATTTTCGGACGGCGGCAAGTTCCTCGATCCCGATGCGGCCGTGGCGGCGGGCAAGCGGATGCTGGAGGACGGCGCCGACCTGCTCGACATCGGGGGGGAGTCGAGCCGGCCCGGGGCCGCGCCGGTGGAGGCGGAAGAGGAGATCCGGCGGGTCGTGCCGGTCATTGACCGGCTCCACCGGGAGACGGGAGCGCTCCTGTCCGTGGACACCACCAAGGCGCGGGTCGCCGAGGAGGCCATCGCCGCCGGCGCGGCCGTGGTCAACGACATCTCCGCGCTGCGGCACGATGCGCGGATGGGGGACCTCGCCTGCCGCGCCGGTGTGGGCCTCATCCTCATGCACATGCAGGGCACGCCGCAGACGATGCAGCAGGATCCCCGGTATGACGACGTCGTGAAGGACATCCTCGCGTTCCTGCGCGACCGCGGGCAGGCGGCGTTCATCGCGGGGGTGCTGGATACCGCGATCATCTACGACCCCGGGATCGGGTTTGGCAAGACCTATGCACATAATCTCGCGCTCCTCCGGCGGCTCCCCGAGTTCAAGTCACTCGGCCGGCCGATCCTGGTCGGCACGTCCCGCAAGGCCTTCATCGGGACGGCGACGGAGGTGAAGGACCCCGCGGACCGCCTCGAAGGCACCGCCGCCGCGGTGACGCTCGCGATCGCCGGGGGCGCGGCCATCGTCCGGGTCCACGACGTCAAGGCCATGGCGCGGGTCGCCCGCCTCGCCGACGCGGTGACCCGGGGATGAAGGGATTTGACCCGATCGGAATAATGTGGCTACAATGACCACATGAGGCAGGGCGGCGTGGCGGGGGGAAGGGTCGGGTCGCGGGAGTTGAAGACGCGCTTGGGAACCTACCTGCGGCGGGTGCGGGAGGGCGCCACGCTGGTCGTCACCGAGCGCGGCCGCCCCGTCGCGGAGCTGCGTCCGATGGCGCCGGCCGCCCAGACCCTCGAGGAGCGGCTGCAGGACCTGGAAGCCCGGGGCCTGGTCACCCTGGGATCCGGTCGGCCGCTGCGGAACTTCAAGCCCGTGCGGGTGCGGGGTGCCAGCCTCGCGCGGGCGATCCTGGAGGACCGGGACGACCGGACGTGACGGCCCACCGGTACCTGGATTCCAGCGTGCTGGCCGGGCGCTACCTCTCCGATCCGGGCCACAAGGAACTCGCGCCGCCTGCGCATGCGTCCCCGCCCTGGACCAGCCGGCTCACGCTGGTGGAAATCGCCTCGGCGGTCCACCGGCGCCACCGGGAGGCCCTGATCAATCGTGGCGAGCGTGACCAGATCCTGAAGCAGGTTGAAGCGGATACCGCGGATCTCCGGCTGGTCGAGTGTTCGGCGGACCTCCTGGCACGGGCCTCCAGCCTCCTGGCCCGCCATCCCCTCCGGGCGGGGGATGCCATCCAGCTGGCTTCGGCGCTTTCCCTCCTGCCGGCGGGCGGAGGAGCCGTCGAGCTGTGGACGACGGACAGCCGGCTGGCCACGGCGGCGGCGGCCGAGGGGCTCCGGGTGCACCCGAAGAAGAAGGGGGCATGAATCTGAAGGTGCGCCGCCGGGAGCTGGCCTGGCTGGCCGCGTTGTGCCTCGTGCCGGTCGGGTTCCGGCTGGGGACCGCCGGATTCTGGGACCCGGACGAGGGGCGGTACGCGGAGATCCCGCGGGCGATGCTGGCGTCGCATGACTTCGTGACCCCGCGGCTGAACGGGACACTCTACTTTGAGAAGCCCCCGCTGCTGTACTGGCTCACGGCGGCCAGCTTCCGGGTGTTCGGGGCAGCCGAGTGGTCCGGCCGGCTGGTCTCGGCGGCCGCAGGACTCAGCGCCGTCGCCGCGACGGGGCTCACGGTCGCCGCCGTCGGCGGGCCGGCCGCCGGGTGGACGGCGGCCCTGGTCTTCGGGACCTGCGCCACCTGGGTGGTCGCCTCGCGGCTGCTCATCATCGACACGCTGTTCAGCGCGCTGGTCGCCGCGGCCATGTTCGCGTGGTATCTCGGCACCGTGCGGCCGCACCGCCGCGCGCGGTGGTGGTTCGCGGCCTTTTCCCTGCTTGCGCTGGCGGTGCTGGCCAAGGGGCCGGTGGCGCTGATTCTCTGCGGGCTGCCGGCGTGCCTCCACCTCGGGCTCACGCGGCGGTGGCGGTTGTTGCGCCAGCTCCTCTTGTTCGTCCCCGGGTGGATCATCTTCGCGGCCGTGGCCGCGCCCTGGTTCGTGGTCATGACAATGCGCCACCGCGCCTTCGCCTGGTTCTTCTTCGTGCACGAGCACTGGATGCGGTACGTGACCCCCGCGGCGGGCCGGTCCCAGCCGGCCTGGTTCTTCCTCGCGGCGCTGCCGCTCGCGTTCTGGCCGTGGTCGGTCTTCCTGCCGCGCACCCTGGCCGCGAGCTGGCGGGCCCTGGCCTCCCCGCGCGGCGCGGGGGGCGACCTGGCCCGGTTCTGCGCCCTGTGGGCGGGCTGGGTCTTCCTCTTCTTCTCCTGCTCGCACGCGAAGTTGCTGACCTACGTGCTTCCGGCGTATGCTCCGTTGAGCATCGTGACCGCGCTGTCCCTGTCCGACCTCAAGGCCCTCCCGCGCTTCGCCGCCTCCGGCGCGACGATCGTGGCCACCGTGTTCCTCTCGCTCGTGATGGCCGCGCTGCTCTGGCTCCCGCGGCTGTTCCCGGTGCCGGGCGGGGACCGCGTGGCGACGGCCCTCGTCGCGCTGGCGCTGGCCGTCACGTTCGCGGCGCTGGCCGGCCGGCCGCTCCGGACCGCGCTCCTCGGCATCGGCACGGGGTCGGCGCTGCTCCTGTGCGGCATGGCGCTGGCCTCCGAGCCGTTCAACGCCTGGTACTCCACGCGGACGTTGTCCACCGCCCTGGCGCGGGAGCTCCAGACCGCCGACCGGGTCGTGCACTACCGCACGTACCGCCAGTCGGCGAACTACTACACCCGGCAGCGGGTTGTGCTGGTCCGGACGATCAACGAGCTGGAGGTCGAGACGACGGGGGAGCGCGAGCGCAGCCCGGAATGGTTCCTGGACACGAAGGAGCAGTTCGGGCGGGTGCTCGACGCCGGCCGGGTGTTCGTCTTCGTTCCCGCGGCGTACGCCGACAACTTCGAGGCCTTCTGCGCCCCCCGCCATGTGCACGTCGCGCGGGCGGCGGGGGACCTGCGGCTCTACACCAACGCCCGGGTGAACCTGCGATGAAGAAGGCCCCGGCGATCTCGGTCGTCGTGCCGGTCTACAACGAGGCGGCGATCCTGCCCCGGCTGCACCGGCGGCTGGGCGCGGCGATGGAGCGGCTGCGCCGGGCCGCGCCGGCGCGCAACGACTACGAGATCATCTACGTGGACGACGGCTCGACGGACCGGTCGCTGCCGGCGCTCCAGGGCCTGGCCCGGGCGGACGGCCGCGTGCGGGTCGTGGAGTTGCTCCGGAACTTCGGCCAGCACATGGCGGTCTTCGCGGGGATGGACCATGCCCGCGGCGCGGTGATCGTGACGCTGGACGCCGACCTCCAGAACCCGCCGGAGGAGATCCCGAAGCTGGTCGCGAAGATCCGGCAGGGGTACGACATCGCCTCGGGGTGGCGCCAGTCCCGGCGCGACTTCCTCTGGCGTAAGATATTCTCGCGGATGTCGAACCTCATCATTTCCCGCACGACGGGCGTCCATTTGCACGACTACGGGTGCATGCTCCGCGCCTACGCGCGGCCGGTGATGGAGGCGATGCGCGGCAGCCGCGAGACCGTCACCTTCATCCCCGCGCTGGCCAACAGCTACGCCAAGCGGATCGTCGAGGTGAAGGTCGCGCACGAGGAGCGCGCGGGCGGCGTGTCCAAGTACAACTTCCGCAAGCTCGTCCAGGTCTACTTCGACCTGATGACCGGGTACACCCTGCTGCCCATCCAGCTCATCGGCATGGCCGGGGGCCTGGTCGCGCTCGCCGGCATGGGCTTCGGCGGGTACCTCTTCCTGCGCCGGTGGATGCTCGGGCCCGAGGGGGAGGGCGTCTTCACGCTCTTTGCCATCATCTTCGTCTTCGTCGGGATCGAGATCCTGGCGGTGGCCATGATCGGGGAGTACGTCGGGCGGATCTACGCGAACGTGAACGGCCGGCCGCCGTACCGGGTGCGGCACATCCACGAGCGGGTGCGGGCATGAAGGTCCTGATCCTGGGCGTCAACGGGTTCATCGGCCACCACCTGTCGCTGGCCATCCTCCGGCACACGCCCTGGGAGATCTACGGCATGGACCTGGGGGACGACCGGCTCGAGGGGTCGCGCAATTTCAGCCGGTTCCACTTCATCAAGGGCAACATCACGGTCCACCGGGACAAGGTCGAGGCGCTGGTGAAGAAGTGCGACACGGTCCTGCCGCTGGTGGCCATCGCGGTGCCCAAGCTCTACGTCACCAACCCCCTCAAGGTCTTCGAGCTGGATTTCGAGGCGAACCTGCCCATCATCCGGCAGTGCGTGCAGTACCGGAAGCGGCTGGTGTTCCCCTCGACGTCCGAGGTCTACGGCATGTCGCCGGACCGGGAGTTCAACGAGGAGACCAGCCCGCTGGTGCTCGGCCCCATCGCCAAGCAGCGGTGGATCTACTCGTGCATCAAGCAGCTCCTCGACCGGGTGATCTGGGCGCACGGGTTCCGCGACGGGCTCGACTTCACGATCTTCCGGCCGTTCAACTGGATCGGGCCGCGCCTCGACACGATGGACAGCGCCAAGGAAGGGTGCTCCCGCGTCCTCACCCAGTTCATCACCGAGATGTACCTGGGCACGCCGGTGCGGCTGGTGGACGGCGGGTCGCAGCGGCGGACCTTCACCTACATCGACGACGGGATCGAGGCGCTGGTCCGGATCATCGCCAACAAGGGGCGCCGGGCCTCGGGGCAGATCTTCAACATCGGCAACCCGCGCAACGACTGCTCGATCCGTGACCTCGCGTACCTGCTGCGCCGGATGTACCTCGCGCACCCGAAATGCCGGCGGAACATGCCGCCGCCGAAGATCGTCACCATCAAGGCGGCGAAGTACTACGGCAGCGCGTACCAGGACATCATGACCCGCACGCCGTCCATCGCGAAGGCGAAAAAGATCCTGGGCTGGGCCCCCCGCGTCGGGCTGCGCGAGGCGCTGGCCCGGACCCTGGACTCGTTCCTCGCGGAGAACGTCGTGCCCGGCTCCGGACCGGCCCCGCGCCGGGCCCTGACCTCCAGCTCGGCGCGCAGCGGGGACGAGTACGTCGGCGCCTCCCGCGGCCGGCGGCGGTAACCCCGCCCCGGCGGCCGCCGTGAGCGCGTCCCGGTCTGCCCGCCGGGAGTTCCTGCCGATGTCCCGCCCGACGATCGAGGCCGACGACCTCCAGGGGGTGGCGGACGTCCTGCAATCCGGGTGGCTCACCGCGGGCCCGGTGGTGGCGAAGTTCGAGGCCGCGCTGGCCGCGGCGGCGGGCGCCCCGCACGGGATCGCCGTCGCGTCCGGCACCGCCGGGATGCAGCTCGTGCTGCACGCGCTGGACCTCCGGCCCGGCGACGAGGTCATCACCCCCTCGATGACCTTCGCGTCCACCGTCAACATGATCACGCTGGCGGGGGCCGTCCCGGTCTTCGTGGAGTGCGATTACGGGACGCTCAACCTGAAGGTGGACGACGTCGAGGCGAAGCTGACGTCCCGGACCCGCGCCTTCCTCCCCGTGCATTTCGCCGGGCTGCCGTGCGACCTCGACCCGCTGGACGCGCTGGCGCGGGCGCGCGGGATCCCGGTGATCGAGGATGCGGCGCATGCGCTCGGCACGACGTATCGCGGCCGCCCGGCGGGCGGCGGGAACACCGCGGTCTTCTCCTTCCACCCGATCAAGAACATCACCACGGGGGAGGGCGGGATGATCACGACCCACGACGCGGCCCTGGCGCGGCGGCTGCGCCGGCTGAAGTTCCACGGCATCGCGCAGGATGCCTGGACCCGGTACGGGCCCGGCGGCGACCCGGCATACGAGATCGGGGAGCCGGGGTTCAAGGCCACGCTGACCGACCTGCAGGCGGCGCTGGGGCTCTCGCAGCTGGCCAAGCTGGGCCGGTTCAACGCGCGCCGGGCCGAGCTGGCCGCGCGGTACCGGCGCGGCCTGGCCGGCGTGGCGGGGCTGGACCTGCCGGCGACCCCCGCCTATCCGCACTCCCATGCCTGGCACCTCTTCGTCGTGAAGGTCACCGGGGTGCCCCGGCCGGCGTTCCTCGACGGGCTGGCCGCGCGCAACATCGGGTATGGCCTCCACTTCCCGCCGTGCCACCGGCTGGACTACGTCGTGAAGCGGTTCGGCGCGGTGGCGCTGCCCGAGACCGAGCGCGCGGGCGACCGGCTGGTCTCGCTCCCGTTGTTCCCGGGGATGGCCGACGCCGACGTGGACGATGTCTGCGCCGCCATTCGGGAGATTCTCGGAATCATTTGAAGAGGACTTTGGCGGAGGAGGCCTCGGCCAGCCGCAGGGTCTCGGGCCGCATCAGCTCCGCGTAGCCGCGGAAGACCGCGCGGGTGGCCGGGTCCTGCGGCATCCGGACCAGCTCCTCCAGCGATCCGGCGATCGTCCAGCCCCGCCCCTTGTAGATCTTGGGGGCGGTGAGCGCGTCGTAGATGTCCGGGGCGGCGACGAGCTGGACGAGCAGCCGGGGCGGCGGGACGTCGCCCTTCTTCCGCTCGAAGGCGTACAGCTCGCCGATCGCGGGCGCGAGGGAGCCGAGGTCGAGCGCCTGGAGCGCGGCGACCGTGCCGCCGGCCAGGTCGTTCCGGAGCCGGTCCAGGTCCTCGAGCCCCAGGTGCGCGTCGTTGAGCCGGGCGTGGTCCACGGCGTGCTTGCCCAGGTCGTGGAGCAGCGCCAGCCGGACCACGTCCTCCTCGGGGAGGTCCTTGAGGGCCGCGAGGAGCTCGGGAGGCCCGGCCGGCGGCCGCTGCCGCAGCCAGCGCAGGAGGGCCAGCGCCCCGGCGGCCACCGCCTCGTTGTGGTGGAGCGCCCCGTCCCGCGACTGCACGCTGCGGAAATCCACCCCGGCCAGCCGGGCCTGGTGCTCCTCGATCTCGGCCGGCACCGTCCCGAAGGCGCCCGCGAAGGCGCTGGTGCCGTCCACCCGCCGCCGGTCGTCCATCAACTTCTTGAGCCCGACCACCTGGTAGATCGGCATGGCGCCCTTGCCCTTCACCTGCTGCTTGCCCAGCGCGACGATCTCGAACCACGGCTCGATCAGCGCCAGCGTGCCGTCCGAGATGGCCAGCGACCCCGGGGGGCAGGCCTTCTCCATCCGGCTGGCGACGTTCACGGGGTCCCCGAGGACGTCGTACAGGCTCTTGTCCCGCGGCCCCAGGATGCCCGCCGTGATCGGCCCGGAGTTGACCCCGATCCGCATCCGCAGCGAAAAATGCGACTGGATCTCCCGCTGCATGTCCAGCCCCGCGAGCACCGCGTCCAGCGCGTGGGTGGGCTGCTCGTACGGGACACCGAAGAGCGCCATGATCGCGTCGCCATTGGTCTTGTTGACGTACCCCCGGTATTTCTCGACCGAGAGGCCCGCGCGGCTGAAGAAGTGGTTGAGCTTGGCGAAGAGCTCGTCCGGCTCCATGCCCGAGGAGAACTTGGTGAAGCCCTCGAGGTCGGTGAAGAGGATGGTGGCGTTGAGGCGGCGCGCGAGCAGCTTGTCCTCGAGCATCAGGGGGATCACCTCGGGTGGGGCCATCCGGCCCAGCAGCTCCTGGCTGCGGTGCTTCTCCTTCCGGACCTGCTCGAGCACCAGGGTGAGCTGGGCGTTCATCTGCTCCAGTTCGCCGGTGCGCTCGCGGATGGTTCCTTCCAGCGAGGCGTTGAGCTCCTCGAGACGGGCGCGGGCCGTGCCCAGCTCCCCGAGCCGGTCCTGCTCGGCCGCGTAAAGCTGCGCGTTGTGGATCGCGGTGGCGGCCTGGTGCGCCAGGATCGAGACCAGGATCTCGTCGAGCACGTCGAACGCGGCCGGCAGCGGGCTCTCCACGGCGAACACGCCGACGAGCCGGTCCTTGGAGACCAGCGGGATCGCGATCTGGCTCTGGCCGTCCTTGAGCCCCGGCAGCGCGGCCGCCTGGTGGAGGCTGCCGTCGGTCCCCTGGCTGGCCATCACCCCGCGCACCGCGGCGGAGTACGCCCGCCCGGCCTGCAGGTTCCCGACGCGCATGATGCGGCGGCGCTTGGCCACCACGCCGATCGTGCCGACGCCGACCGGGACCGTGGCCCCGATCCCGCCCGCTTCGTACCCGCGGCTGGCCACCACGGTCAGCGTGGTCCCCGGCTCGTCCACGAGCAGGATCATCGAGTGGTGGAAGCCCAGGGTGTTGTCGAGGGAGGTCAGGATGATGTCGAGGATCTCGTCCAGCTTGAGGGTGGAGGAGATCTCGCGGGAGACCTCCATGATGATCCGGACCTCGCGGGTCTTGCGGGCCAGGTCCTCGTTCAGCCGGTCGATGACCTTCTGGTGGTCGACGATCTGTTCGCGCAGCTCGCGCTGCGCGTCGGTCGGGGGCAGCTCGCTCATCCGGGACCGGGGCGGGTGAAGCCGGGAATCAGCCGCCCAGCCGGGCGGCCGTCAGCACGTGGTAGATGTCGGCGGCCTTGAGGTGGAACACCCCGGTCATGCCCATGGAGGTGGCGATCGCCTCGAGCTGCATCTCCATCTCCTCGAAGACCGGCCCGGACTCCTCGGACTTCTCGTACTGGAGGTTGAGGCTCCAGATCGCGCCGTTGGCCGGGTCGATCACTTCCACATGCGCGTACGGGTTCTCACGGATGTTCCGGATCGTCTTGTTGAAGAACTGGAAGGAGAGGGCCACGTGCGTCTCGTCCACCCAGTACACCTGCGAGATGACCGCCGCGTTCGGGGTGCCGTCCAGCGAGCAGGTGTAGAGCATGGCCGGGATGACGCCCTGCATGGCCGGCTTGATCGCCGCGGTGAGGCGCGCCTCGCTCACGGCCCGATCCTCCCGCCGGCGCCGGGACCCGGCGTCTGGGCGAAGATGTCCGTCACCTGGATCACCGCCGTCAGGCCCGGTCGCACCGGGGGCATGCCCCAGGCCTCCACCGGCAGACCCATGCTCTTCATCGCCGCGAACATCTTGGAGAAGAAGATGTCCTGCACGGCCTCCTCGTCGGGCGTCATCGGCCGCACCTCGACGACGTCGCCCTTGAACTGGTACGTCTCGTGGTGCACCGGCTCGCCGATCGTGACCGCGGCCTTGCCGGTGGCCTTGAGGCACTCGGTCACGGTGCCGGAAAGGGCGGCGGACAGGAAGACCGAGAGCCGGTTCGTGGCCGCGTCCACCCGGCCGCCGAACACCATCACGCCGTGCGGCCGCAGGCGGGCGTCGCGGACCCCCATGGTCAGCCACGGCGCGGCATGGATGAAGTCGGCCAATTTCTGGTCCATCGGGCTGATGGGGGCATGATATCAGGGCCGGCGGGGGGGCGGGGACTCCCCCCATATAATGGCGGGCCCATGCCGCCGGCCCGCGTCCCACCGCCCCCCCCGAACCGCGCCCGGCTCTTCCTGGCCGCGTGCACCGCGATGGTGACGCTGGCGATGACGTTCGCGATCCGGGCGGACATCCTGGCGGAGCTGGGCCGGGAATTCAACATCTCCCACACGCAGCAGGGCCTCATCAGCACGGCCTCGAGCACCGGTTACCTCATCGCCATGATCGCGATCGGGCCGCTGGTGGACGTGGTGGGGCTGGGCCGCCTCTTCATGATCGCGTGCGGCGCGCACCTGGCCGGCATCGGGCTCACCATCCTCTCGCCGGCGTTCGGGTTCCCCGCGCTGCTGCTCGGCATCCTCGTCATCGGGCTGGCGGACGGCGCGGCGGAGGCGGTGATGAACCCGCTGGCGGCGGCCCTGTACCCGGAGGACACGACCGGGCGGATCAGCATCCTCCACGCCGGGTGGCCCGCGGGCCTCATCATCGGCGGGCTCGGGTGCCTGGCGATCACCCCGCTGGCCGGGCCGGAGCTGGGCTGGAAGATCAAGATGTCCACCGCCCTCGCCGGGGCGCTGGCCTACGGCGCGCTGGCCTGGGGGCAGCGATTCCCGCGCGCGACGCTCGCCCGCCACGGCGCGCCGCCGCTGACGGTGGTGCGCCTGGCGTTCCGGCCGGGGTTCCTGCTCCTCCTCCTGTGCATGCTCTTCACGTCCGTGACCGAGGTGGGGCCGTACCAGTGGATCGGGTCGGTGATGCGCGACACCGTGGGGATCCCCGGCGTCGCGTTCATGGTGTACATGTCCGCCATCATGTTCGTCATGCGGATGAACGGCGGCCGGCTGGTCCGCCGGTTCACCCCGTTCGGCCTGCTCACGGGCTCCTGCGCGCTGTCGTGCGCGGGGCTGTTCTGGCTGAGCACGGCGATCACCCCCTGGTCCGCGCTCGGGGCCACAACCCTCTTCGCGATCGGGTCCACGTGCCTCTGGCCCACGCTGCTGGGCGTGGCGGCCGAGCGGTCGCCGCGCGGCCGGGCCTTCCTGCTCTCGGTGCTCAGCTCGGCGGGGATGTGGGCCGGCGGCGCCATCGGCCCGGTCATGGGCCGGATCTACGACCGGTCCGGCGCGGCCATGACGATCCGGTTCGCCGCGTGGCTCCCGGTGCTACCGGGGCTGATCTACGGGGCGCTGGCCCTGCGGGCCAAGAAAGCCCGTTGAGAGCGCCACGTCGTCGTACCAGACGGTGTTGTCCCGCGCCGCCTGGTGCACGTAGAGGCCGAACAGCAGCCGCTTGAGCCGGACCCCCGCCGTGTTCCGCCAGCGGAACCCGGTGAAGTGCTCGTACAGTCTTCCGTCAATCCACGCCGCCAGCTCACCGTCCGCCCGCCCCGGGCTGTTGGCGATGATCATGTGCTCGAGGCAGGTCCAGCGGCCGCGCTGCAGCGCGATCCGGCGGTCGGGCGGCGGGGTGAGGTTGTTGCCCCACCAGTGGCCGTCCCGGTCGCGGGTCATCTCCGGCCAGTACACGTAGAGGAACATGGCGCCCGGGGGCGGGATCCGGCCCCAGTCGCACCACGGCTCGAAGGAGGCGTTGAACCAGTCGTCGCCGGCCGGTTTGTGGCCCGCCATGCCCATGCCGTCCCACTTGCCGGTCCCCGCCGTGGCCTCGATCCAGCCGCCGACATGGTTCAGGTTGCCCTGGTCGTAGTCCGGGGCGAACCGGATCCACCGCCGGAAGGAGACCCGGTCGTACCCGGGTGTCCCGAACCACGCGACCGCGCTGCTGCCCGACTCCTTCCCGCCGCGGGCGGGCGCGGTGAACCGCAGCGCGCCGCGGCCGGCGTGGGCGGCGCCGGGTGCCGTGTCGTACACCACCCGGCCGTCGGCCAGCCCGTCCATCTCGAAGTAGAGGGTGGAGGAGGCCGGCGACTCGAACCCGTCCGCGAAGAACACCGTGCCCGGCCGCTCGAGTCGGGCCAGCTCCGCGGGGTCGGCCCGGGTCCGTTCCGTGACGTCCACCGGCGCGGCGAGAGCCTGGCAGGACAGGACGGCGAGCAGCGCAGGAAGGGACATCCACATCACGATACCCCCGGTGCGACCGCTTCGCCCACCCCGTGACAATCGGGGCGGATCCGGCCTTGGCGCGGTGCAGGCAGCGCGTATGCTGTGGGTGCGAGGGAGGTGGGGATGCCGCAGACGTACAAGCTCAGCCCGTCGGAGTTCGGGTTCCTCTGGGACGAGTGCCGCCGCTGCTATTACCTCCAGCACACGGGCCGGCTCAGGCGCCCGAAGGCGCCGATGCCGGCGATCTTCGGGAAGATCGGCCGGCTCATGGACGGGTTCTTCCGCGGCCGGGACGTCGCGGAGATCGCCCCCGCGCTGCCGCCCGGGACCTTTGAGCTGGGGGAGAAGCAGGTGCAATCGGCGCCGCTGGCGCTCCCGGGGACCTCCTCGCGCGCGGTGATCAGCGGCCGGTTCGATTCCGTGGTCCGGTTCGCGGACGGGGGGTACGGGGTCATCGACTTCAAGACCTCGGCGGTCAAGCCGGAGAACCTCATCAAGTATGCCCGGCAGCTCCATGCCTACGCCCTGGCGCTGGAGCAGCCGGCGCCGGGGAGGCCGCGGCTGGCCCCGGTGACCCACCTGGGGCTGTTCGTCGTGGAGCCGTCCGGGATGCGGCGGGACGCGGCGGGCGGGTACGTGCTGGAGACGACGCCGCTGTGGCTGCCTGTGGCGCGGGAGGACGCCGCGTTCCTGGAGTTCCTGGCGGGGATCACCGCGGTCCTCGACCGGCCCGAGCCGCCGCCGCCGGCCCCGGAGTGCGTCTATTGCGCGTACCGCGACGCCGCGCGGGTGACCGGTGCCTGACCGCGGGCCCGACGCCGAGGCGGTGCGCCGGGAGCTCGCGGATGCCACCCGGCGGGAGCTGGAGCGTCTCCAGGACCCGGCGGCCCGGCCCCGGTACTGGATGTTCGGCAAGGTCGAGGGCTCCGAGACCGCGGACGAGTACGGGTTCTCCGCCACGTTCGCGGGGTACCCGGACCGGGTCCGGCAGGCCTCCCACTTCAACGGCGACGGCGCGGCGACGCTCTTCGCCCTCGGCGACACGCTGGTGGAGGGGGACCTCGCGCAGATGCCGGCGGGCATGGAGGTGATCCTGCCGGCCGACGAGCTGGCCAAGGGCGGGCTGGACGCCGCCGCCGCGGCGCACCTGACGAACGAGGGGATCGAGTACGTGATGGACAACACCGGGCTGGTCGAGAAGCTCGCGAAGTTCCTCGAGGGCCGCCGCGAGCTGCCGGCCCACCTCCTGACGGGGGTGGTGGCGCCCGGGCCCGCCGTGCCCTTCGACCCGGGGGTGCCGTGGGAGGACGTGCCCGACCTCAAGCCGGCCCAGAACGCCGCCGTGCGCAAGGCGCTCGGCCAGCGGGTGACGTTCGTCTGGGGGCCGCCCGGGACCGGGAAGACCCGGACGCTCGCCTACCTGGCCGCCCACCTCGTCCGCAACGGGAAGCGGGTGCTGCTCTCGGCCATGTCCAACGCGGCGCTCGACCAGTTGTTCCTGCGCACGGTGGAGTGGCTGGGGGACGACATCGGCACGTTCACGGTGGCCCGGCTCGGCTCGACGATGCGCGAGGAGGCCCGGCCGTTCAGCCAGCACACCTTCGGGTACCGGGAGTTCCGCGCCAAACGCGACGACGCGCGGTGGAGCGAGTGGCGGGAGTACGTACGGCACGCGTCGCTGGTGGCGGGGAACTTCTCCAAGCTCACGACGGCCTTCCGGGACAATCCGGGCGTGCTGGATTACGCGGTGGTGGACGAGGTCTCGATGGCCAACCTCCCGAACCTCGCCGTGGCGATCTGCCACGTCCGGGAGGCCGTGGTCCTGGGCGGGGATCCGATGCAATTGCCGCCGGTGGCGGCCGAGGAGGAGGGGGGCACGCGGAATGCGTGGCACGCGGACTCGGTGTTCGACCGCGCGGGGGTGATGGACGCAGCGGCCCGGCGGGACCCCCGGGTGGCCTTCCTCGACACCCAGTTCCGGATGCAGGCGGAGATCGGGAACATGATCAGCGCGATGTTCTACGACGGGGAGCTGCGCAGCGAGACCCCGGTGGCGCCGCGGCTGCGGGGCTTCCCGGGCCGCGTCGTCTTCCGGCACTGCGCGGGCCGGGTGGAGGCCGGGGACGGCCGCGGCCCGTATTGCGAAAGGTGGCCTAGGACCCCCACGATCTCGGGGAACGGCGACGTGTCGAGGTTCGCGATGCCGCCGGCGCGAACCGTTCGCCCCAGCGGGCTTTCGCCGGGGAACCACAGGCGCGCGGCGGTCTCGCTGATCACGCACACCGGCGGACGGTCGGCTGAGTCGCGCTCGTCGAACACGCGGCCTTGCCTCACCGCGATGCGCATCGCGCGGAAATAATCACCGCCCACGATATAGCGATCGGGCGACGGCACACCGGAGTCGAACTGCTTGCCAGGAATCGCAAACCCGGTGCGGTCGAAATTGGAGGAGAGCGGGAGCACGCTGACCGCGGTGGTCTCCGCCGCTCCGGGAACGGCGCGTAGACCCGCCAGAGCGCGTTCGTAGAACTGCACCGCCGCGGCAGGAGTGGAACAAACTTCTGGACCGGAACTCAGCATGAGCCAGGTTCGCAGACTCGTCAGCTTCGTGCGTCCGTACAGCGCCCGCTTCTTCGCCGCGATTCTTCTGATGTTTCTTGTGGGCGCGTTTGAAACGCTGCTCGCCCTCCTGATCCAGCAAGTCTTTGACGCCGTGTTGGCGCACCACCGGGTGGCCCCCACCCAGACCCTC
>CAYNUZ010000021.1:0-20507 GCA_964400385.1 uncultured bacterium
CCCCACGGCGGCCGACCTCGCGCACCTCCAGGCGCTCGGCGCCACGGCGTGGCTCGACGAGCAACTCCACCCCGAACGCATCGACGACACCGCCCTGGCCCCGCGCCTGTCCCGGTACGCCGCGCTGCGCGCCTCGACCGGCGAGCTGTACCGGTTGTATCCGGAGGGCAACCAGGCGAAGCGGGCCGCCATGAGCATGGAGAGCGCCGGGCCGCCGCACGGGGGCCGGATGCAGGGCGAGGCCCGGCCCCGGCAGATCCTCGAGCAGCTCGCGGCCGCCCGGCTCGTGCGCGCCGTGTACAGCCGCCGGCAGCTCGAGGAACTCATGGTGGCCTTCTGGTTCAACCACTTCAACGTGTTCTGGGGGAAGGGCGCGTGCAAGTGGCTCACCCCGTCCTTCGAGGCCGAGGCCATCCGGCCGCACGCGCTGGGGCGGTTCCGGGACCTGCTGGGCGCGACCGCGCACCATCCCGCGATGCTCTTCTACCTCGACAACCACCTCAGCGTCGCGCCGGGCGGCAAGGGGAAGAACGCGGGGATCAACGAGAACTACGCCCGCGAATTGATGGAGCTCCACACCCTCGGGGTGGAGGGCGGGTACACCCAGCAGGACGTGATCGAGGTGGCCCGGTGCTTCACCGGCTGGTCCATCGACCACCTCAAGGAGTCCGCCGCGTTCGCGTTCCACCGGGGCCGGCACGACGCGGGCGACAAGATGGTGCTGGGCGTCACGATCTGCGGCGACCGCAAGGCGCCCACCGAGGGCGAGCGGGTGCTCGACCTGCTGGCGTCCCACCCGGCCACCGCCCGGTTCATCGCCACCAAGCTCTGCCGGCGGTTCATCGCCGACGCCCCCCCGCCGGCCGCGGTGGAACGCGTGGCGGAGGCGTTTACCCGGACCGACGGGGACCTCCGCGCCACCCTGGCGGCGCTCTTCGCGTGCCCGGAGTTCACCGACCCGGCCTTCCGCGGCGCCAAGGTGAAGACTCCCGTGGAATACGTGGTGTCCTCCCTGCGGGCGCTGGACGCGGAGAGCGGCGTGCCGCGGGGGATGCTCGACGGCCTCAAGACCATGGGCGAGCTGCCATACTCCTGCGAGCCCCCCACGGGGTATCCCGACACCGCGGCCCCCTGGATCAGCGCCGGGGCCCTGCTCGGCCGGATGCGGGTGGCCGACGCCCTCGCCGCGGGCCGGTCGCCGCTGACCGAGGTGGATCTCGAGAAGGTGGCGGGCTGCCCGCTGGACGCGGACGGACCGCGCGTGACCGACCGCCTCTGGGACCGGCTGGTGGGGGTCCCGATGTCCGACGACACCCGCCGGGTGCTCGCGACGGCCAACGGGGACGCGGAGGTCCGGCGGGCGGTGCTGGACGACGCGCCGCACGACCCCGACTATCCCAAGCTGGTGGCGCTGATCCTCGGCTCCCCGGAGTTCCAGCGGCGATGAGCCGGGGCTGCGCCGACTACCGGCGCCTCGACCGCGCCCTGCGCGCCCGGGTCTCCCGCCGGCGGTTCCTGGTCCGGGGCGGCATCGCGCTGGCGACGCTCGGGGTGATTCCCGGCTGGCTGACCCGGGCGGCCGCGGCCGCGGTCGCCGCGGGGCGGGCCGGGTCCCGCCGCAAGCCGCTGGTCGTGGTCTTCCAGCGGGGGGCGATGGACGGGTTGAACGCCGTCATTCCGTACGCCGAGCCGTCGTACGCCGCGGACCGGCCCTCGATCGGCATTCCCGTCAAGGCCGGAAAGGGCGCGAAGGACGGCGCGACCGTGCTGGACGACCGGTTCGCGCTCCACCCGGCGCTCGCCCCGCTCCTGCCCTGGTACAAGCAGCGCGCGCTGGGGATCGTGCACGCCGCGGGCCTTCCCTTCTCCACCCGGTCGCACTTCGATGCGCAGGACTACATGGAGACCGGCACGCCCGACACCAGGGGCACCACGGACGGCTGGCTGAACCGGCACCTGGCGGCCTCCGCCCCGGCGGAGGCCTCGCCGCTGCGCGCCGTCTCGCTGACGTCCTCCACGCCGCGGACGATGCGCGGGGACGCCCGGGTCCTCGCGGTGGACAACCTGCGGGCGCTGCGGTCCGGGGGCCCCGACCCGGCCGGGCTCGCCACCTCGTTCGAGTCGCTCTACGCCGCCACCGCCGATGCCTTCCTGCACGGCGCCGGGCGGGAGCTCTTCGACGCGGAGAAGACCATCACGGCGCTGCAGCCGGAGGCGTACCAGCCGGCCCGGGGGGTGGTGTACCCGAAGGGGCGGCTGGGCGACGACCTCAAGCAGATCGCCCTGCTCATCAAGGCCGGGGTCGGGCTCGAGGCCGGGTTCGTGGAGGTCGGCGGCTGGGACCACCATGCCAACGAGGGCGGGGTGCAGGGCCAGCTCGCGTACCGGCTGGCCGAGCTGGGCGGGGCGCTGGCCGCCTTCGCCGCCGACCTGGGGTCGCGGCTCGACGACGTCGCGGTCGTCACCATGTCCGAGTTCGGGCGGACGATCAAAGAGAACGGCAACCGGGGCACCGACCACGGGTACGGCAACGTGATGTTCGCGCTGGGCGGGCGCGTCCGCGGCGGCCGGATCCACGGCGCCTGGCCGGGGCTCGCGCCCGGGCAGCGGTTCGAGGGCCGGGACCTCGCGGTGACGACCGACTACCGGACCGTCCTCGCCGAGGCGCTGCGCCGCCACCTCGGGGCGCCGGACACCGCCGCCACCTTCCCCGGGTTCACGCCCCCCCGCCTCGGCCTCTTCGCCTGACCGCCCCGTATACTCGTCGGATGCGCCGCGCCGTCCCGCTGCTCCTCTTCCTCGCGACCGCCGTCCCCCCGCCCCCGGCGGCGGCCGCCGGCTCGCCCGTCCTCGAATGGGCCCGCACGTGGGATGATCCCGGCCATGGCGTGGACGTGGCGTGGGGCGTGGCCGTCCGCCAGGACGGCGGCGCGTGCGTCTCGGGCTATGCGATCCGCAAGGACGTGGACCAGGGGTACAACGGCTGGCTGGGAGCGTGGGACGCGGCCGGGCTCCTGCTGTGGACGACGGAGCGGGACAGCCCGGCGCACTCTGACGACGAATGGCACGGGGTGGCGGTGGGGCCGGACGGGGACGTCTATGTGACCGGCGCCGAGCTGCGGCCGGACCTGGGGCAGGGCAACAACCTCGTCGTGGCCCGGTACCGCGCGGACGGGACCCCGGCCTGGACCGGCACGATGGACGGCGCGCGGTCGGAGGACTACGGCATTGACGTGGCGACCGACCCCGCGAACAACCTCTACGTCATCGGGTACACCGACCGGCCCGACCTCAAGCAGGACTGGAATATCTGGACGCGCAAATACTCGCCCCGCGGCGTCCCGCTCTGGACGGCGACATATGACAGCCCCGGCCACGACCGCGACGAGGGCCAGGCGGTCAGCGTGGATGCCGCCGGCGCGGTGTACGTGGCGGGCTGGGAGCGGCGACCCGACCTGGGCGAGGGGTACAACGGCTGGGCGCGGAAGTACGACCGGGACGGGCGGGTGCTGTGGACCTTCACGCGGGACGCGGGCGCGGGCGAGGACGACGTCACGCTGGCGATCGCGTGCCTCCCCGACGGCGGCGCCTACCTCACGGGCTGGGAGGACCGGCCGGACCTGGGCCAGGCGTACAACGTCTGGCTGCGGCGGCTGGACCGCGACGGCCGGACGCTCTGGCACCGCACCTACGACTCACCGGCCCACGCCTACGACTACGCCCACCGCGTGGTCGTGGATGCCGACGGCGGCGCGATCCTGGCGGGGTACGAGGACCGGCCGGACCTGGGGCAGGACACCAACGCCTGGGTCCGGAAGTACACGCCCGCGGGCGACGTCGCCTGGACCCTCACCTACGACAGCCCCGCCCATGCGGGGGATATCGCGTGGGCGCTGGCGCTGGACGGGAAGGGCGGGCTCTACATGGCGGGCGCCGAGCAGCGGCCCGACCTGCGCCAGGCCGAGAACGTCTTCCTCAGGAAGTACCGGCTGCGGTAGGCGCGGCGGATTTCCGGAGCCGCCACACCAGCGCGGCATCCGGCGGCCGGTCCGGCGGGAAGGCCAGGATCACCCGCCCGCCATGCAGGTCCAGCCGGCACGATCCCGTCGCGCCGAGCATGACGCCCGCGGTTTTCGCCACCGTCCGGAAGGCCGACTCCAGGTCCTCGTGCCGCAGGGCCACGCTCACGGTCGTTCCCTGCCGGCCCGCCCCCGGTGACACCGAGGCCACCGCGGCATCCAGCGCCTTCCAGTCCGCGGGCGGCCGGGTGAGGTGCACCGCCACCAGCCGCCGGCTGCCGGCCACCTCGACGGTCGCCAGCGCATCGCCGGTGGCCGTCCGCACGGCCGCGCGCAGATCCTGCACCACCTCCTCCGGCAGCGGGGTGGCGAGGGTGTACTCCGAGGCGATCTCCGCCGCCGGCAGCAGCCGGACGGGCGCGGGATGGTGCGTAGTGGACGGCCAGCCGGTGATGTCGCAGGCGCCCGCCCGGCCGCACAGGGCGGCGACCGCGAGGGCCCTACCGATGCGCATGGGGAAGGTGCGCCGCATGGGCCAGGTCTTCCAGTGCGCGGGCGTACCCGCCGAACGTTTCCGCATCGAAGAGCACGAACCGGACCAGCGCCGGGTACTCGTGCGAGGCGAGGTGGGTCGCGACGGTCTTGAGCGCCACCGGCGCCGCCTCGTCCACGGGATACCCGTAGATTCCCGTGCTGATCGAGGGGAAGGCGATCGAGGCGAGCCGGTGCTGGTCGCACAGGATCAGGCAGGTCTGGTACGCGCTCTCGAGCAGCTCGGCGTCGGAGGGATCGCCGGAGTATTGCGGCCCCACCGCGTGGATCACATACTTCGCCTTGAGGTTCCCGCCTGCGGTGATCACGGCCGATCCCACCGGGCAGCCGTCGTACCGCTCGCGCAGCTCCGCCATGATCGCCGGTCCCCCGGCGCGGTGGATGGCGCCGTCCACGCCGCCGCCTCCCGCCAGCGCCGAATTGGCGGCGTTCGCGATCGCGTCGGTCGTCTCGAGCGTGATGTCGCCCCGGACCAGCTCCAGCTTGGCGCGGCCCACCATGACTTCCGTGGTGGTACCTGACTTCGCTCCTCCCTCGAGCATGACCAAGGCCTTCTCGTAACTGCGATTTCCCAGATAGTGGCGAAGCTGGGCCGGGGCGGACGCGCCGAGCTCGGCCCCGATCCGCTCGATCCGGTCCAGGCATTCCGCGACCGAGGGCGCACCCGCCGGCCGGCGGACCAGCCCGGCCAGCGCCTCGCGCAATCCCGCCACCTTCGCCTCGTCCATGTGCGCATTATCCCCCGCCCGGGGGGGGGCGGGTAGACTGGTCGGGAGATGGGCACGCGCGAACCTGCCGTCGATTTCGCCCTCGCCTCCGACTGGCCGGAAGTGGCCGCGCTGTGCGCCGCCACGAGCCGCGCCGCTCCATTCGAGTATTTCCTGAACCGGCTGCGCGAGGATCCCACGATCCTGCCGGAGGGCGTCCTCGTCACCCGCTCTGAAGGCCGGATCGTCTCGACCGTCACCGCCCACCTCTTGGCCATGCGGTACGGAACCGCCGAGCTCCCGGTCCTGGGGATCGCCAACGTGGCGACCGCGCAGGAATTCCGCGGCCGGGGTCTCGCCCGTGGCCTGCTCGCCGCGGCGCACCAGCTCGCCGCCGCGCGCCACGTGCCGCTGGCCCTGCTCTCGACCGAAATCCCCGCGTTCTACGATCCGCTCGGTTACCACCCCTGGGAGAGGCGGATCACCTCGTTGCTGGGGTGGGCCGCCTCCCCGCCCGGTCCCGCCGCCGGAACCGTCCGCCCGTTGGATGGCGTGGGGGACGCGGCGGCCCTCGCCGACCTGCATGCCGCCGCCGGCCGCGGACTGGCCGGTCCGCTGGTCCGGACCGCCGAAATGCTCAGGCGCCTGCCCCGCTGGTCCCACCACTACCCCGGGGAGGAACCGGCACTGGCGCTGGCCGCTTCCGCTGCTCCCGGGGGGCCGGTGCGGGCCTGCCTGCGCGGGCGGACCGATCCGGCCTCGGGCTGGGCGGAGGTCCTGGACTTCGCGGTGGCCGCGGATGCGCCGCAGCTCATTCCCGACCTGGCGTCAGCCTTTGTTGCGGCGTCGGCTGCCCGTGGGGCGAAGGGGATTCGGCTGCCGGCCGGCTGCCGGGCCCTGGAGACGGCGTTCGCCCCGTTCGTCGGGGCTGCGGTCGAGGCGACGGACCGCTCCCTCCTGCTCGCAATCCTGAACCCGACCGGGTTGCTCGCCGCGATCCTGCCGGAATTGACCGCCCGGGCGGGCGCAGCTCGGTTGCGGGACGGCCGCCTCGGGCTCGACGTGGCCGGCACGCTGCTGCGCCTCGAGGTCCGGGAAGGCACCGTGGCGCTGGACCGGCCGGCGCGGTTGCCGGCCGACCTTCCCCTCGCCGCCCTGCCGACGCCCCTTTGGCTCGAGGTGCTGATGGGCGTGCGCCCGTTCTCCGCCCAGCCGTTTGCCGCCGGCTCCACCCTGGGCGAGCGCGAGCTCAACCTCCTCGACGCCCTCTTCCCCCGCCGCGCCTCCCTGTTCTGGGGCCTGGACCTGTTCTAGCGGAGGGGGGGGGACAGGAGAGGGGGACAGTTATGATATTATGATATTCTCCTTGGCATTGACGAGAATATCATAATATCATAACTGTCCCCTCCGTCCTGAGCTACCGGATCACCACCTTGAGCACGGTGCCCTTCAATCCCCCGCCGGTGACGTGGACGAGGTAAACGCCGCGGGCGACCAGGAACTCGTCCTCGGTGCGGCCGTCCCAGGTGGCGATGAGCTGGTGCCGGCCCAGCGGCATGGTGTTGCGCAGGGTCCGCACGAGCCGGCCGGACGCGGTGAAGATCCGCACCAGCACCGGCTCGTCGGTGAGGGGGTAGATTCGGGCCAGCACCACTTCGCCGTTGCCCAGCGTCACCGCGTTCTTGTCCAGCGCCGCGCCGGGGTCCTTGAGTTCCAGCGGGTTGACGCCCGTGACCGCCGCCACCGCGCTCAGGGAGGTGGTGGCGACCGTGGCCCGCACGTGGTCGGTCTCTTGATCGGGCCCGAGGGTGAGGGTGACCTGGATGTTGCCTGCGCCGTCCGTCAGCCCCGACATCGTCGAGAGTGTGCCCAACCCGTCGAGCACCGTGAAGTTCACCGTGGCCCCGGGCACCCCGAGACCGCAGGAATCCGTCACGTGGGCCAGGAGCTGGACCGGCTGCTGCACCCGGGCCTGGCTGGCCGGCGGCGTAAACGCGATGCCGGTCGGAGTGCCGGTGATAAATGCCTGATTTGAAGTATTGATCGAGGTGAACATCAATCGCCCGGTCCCGTTCTCCTGCCCGGTGGCGGAAGCCTGCACCGTGAACCCGCCGCAGGGGGCACTCGCGGTATAAGTCCAACCCACCACCACACTGGCGCCGCCCCCCAGCGAGAACGTGGGCGGCGGCACGATCGCGCCCGGTGCGCCCGCTCCACCCGTCGATCCTGCTCCGAACGCGCGGAACAGGCTCACGACATCCACGCCCGCATCCCCACCGTTGGTCAGGGTGCATGAGGCGGAAAAGTTTCCCCCGATCTGCGCCGAAGGCGGCGCCAGGCGTACCGCCGACATGAGGAGCGTCCCGGGACGCAATCCAGTCACCGCCGCCGTGGCCGATTTCACGAGCAGGACCGCCCCGCCGCACGTCTGGCCGTTGACCGTGAGCGTGATGGGCAACGTCCCGGCGCCGGTAACCGAATATGTCCAGATGAAGTTCTGCGCCCCACCCGGCGGGATCGTCAGGGGTCCGGCCGGAATGGGGCCGGTTTCCCGGACCAGCAGACCCGCGTTCCCGGCCGGACCGACCGTGACATTGACGGCATCCTCTCCCCCCGTGTTGGTGACGGTCAGTACCACCGTCACCGCCTGTCCGACGATGGCGGTGGCCGAGGTGGATGCGGCCGCGACCAGGACCGCCGCGGGGGTGATCGAGATCGTGCCTGAAACCACCGCGCCGGTGCTCAGACCGGAACCCGACCGGGCGTCCGTCGCGGTCACTGTTGCCGTAAAAGCCACGATCCCGGCCGCCGTGGCGGAGTAGGTCCAGACGAGATGCGCCGCCGCGCCGCCGATAAGGCCGGTCAGCGCGACCGGCGCGGCGACCAACCCGGCCATGCCCCCGCCCGCCAGGGCGAGCACGCCCGGTGTCACCGCACTGGCCGGCACCTGCCCGGTGTTCGTCACCGCCAGCGTGATCGTGACAGGCATCCCCACGCACGTGGGATCAGGAAAGGCCAAGGGACCCGACACGGCCAGCGCGGCAGGTGTCCCCAGCAGGGTATACACCGTGGCGGAGGCCTTGACCGGACCGCAGGAATCAGACCCGGTCACCGAGAGCGAGAAGGTTGACGCGCCCCACCCGGACACCGAGTAGGTCCACGTGAATGTCTGCATCCCCCCGGCGGCAATTGGAACGGTTGCAGACGGCGAGACGCCCTGGAGGATGACCGGCGAGGCGCCAGGGCTGACGGTGACCTGCGGCGCAACCCCCAGCGCGGGGCCGGCGCCGGTGTTCGACACTGTCAGCATGACGTCGAAGAGAGTTCCTACCGGCGCGAGAGCCGGACCGGAGCCGGCGGCTTCAAGCACTGACGGGGCATTCACGGTGAACAAGGCGGACGTGAACGGTCCCGAGCTAATCGGCTGACCGGAGTTCCCTTCGGTTCCCGTCGCGGTGGCCGTGAATCGCACGCTCCCCAACCCTGCGGCCGAATACGTCCAGGTCAGCGTGACAGATCCTCCCCCAATCAGAGTGGTAAGGCCTACTGGCGAGGAGAGCAGGGCGACGCTGCCGGGGCCTTCCACAGAGAGGGGGTCCGGCACGCCCACGCCGGTGGCGATCGCCTGCCCCGTATTTGAGATCGTCGCCATCACCGTGAAGACCTGCCCGACGCACGCCGCCACCGGCACGGTGAGGACCCCCGTGAGACTGGCGGCCGACTGGGCAGCAAACCCGGCTGAGGCCGAAGCGTAAACGGATTTTCCGGATCCCGATTCCGTCCCCGTCGCGGTTCCGGTGAGCGTCACCGCACCTGCCCCGGAGACGCTGAGGGTCCAGGTAAAGCTGGCCGTGGCCCCGACCGCCAGGCTCCCCACCGAGGCGGGTGTCGGTCCGGCCTCGATGACGAACGACCCGCCCGGGAAGGCCAGCGTGGGGATGACCGTCGTCACCGCGTTGGATCCCGTATTCGTCACGGTGAGTACCGCGGTGATCCACTGCCCTACCGACCCGACCGCCTGGGAGAGGTTGAGCACTGCCTTGAGGCAGCCCGGACGGGTCCACCGGTGGACCGTGTAATTGGTGTTCTGCGAGAGTGTCCAGTCCTCCGTGCCGACGACGTACACCACGCCGTCCGGCCCCACGGCCACGCCGTTCCCCTGCTCATTCCCGTTCGCGGGTCCGTTGTGGGTCTGGACCTCCAGCAACAGGCCATTCGAATCGTACCGTCGCAGGACGATGTTTCCGCCCTGGCCCACCCGCTCCTCGCGGCCCGTCACATAGACGTCTCCCGCCGGCGAGAGCGCAATCGCGTTGGCCCGGTCGTTGGGCCCCCCGCCCGGGGCAAACGGCGAATTGAAGGTGGTGGTCCACAGGACATTCCCACCTGCGTCATACTTGCGGATCCAGCCATTCTCTGCCTGCCCGAGGTCGGGACGGCTTTCGAACCCGCACGCGTAGACATTCCCGAAAGCGTCCACCGTTATCCCTCGCCCCTCGTCTGTTCCGTTCGCGGGGCTGTTGTAGGTCTGCTCCCAGATCTTGGCCCCGCCGGGACTATACTTCAAGACAGCGATATTCCGGCCCTGCCCCAGATCGGTCCGCGTCTCGTACCCCGCGACGTAAATCGAGCCCGAGGCGTCCACCGCCACGGCATACCCGGCCTCCCCTGAATTGGCCACGCTGTTGTCGTTGACCGACCAGAGCAGCGTTCCCGCCGAGGTGTACTTCGCCAGCCAGAGGTTGTCGTCCTGCCCCGATGCGTACTGACGGCCGGTCACGATGAAGTTCCCCGCCGCATCTGCTGCCACACCACGCGCATCGCTGTTGCCGCCCCCCGGCGCGGGGACGGTGAACTCCCACAGTGCCGTCCCATCAGTCAGGTGGGCCCCGATCAGGGCGGCGTTGCCCTTCGCCCCCGCGTAGTACAGGCGGTTGCCGGGCGCCACCGCAACCGCCGCCGCATAGTCCTCGACGCTCCCGGCGCTCGCGAATTCGTGATAGAAATACAACCCGCCGCCATTTGCCGGGTAGTACCCGATGAATCCATCCCCCTGCCGGGAAAAGTCCTCCCGGTCCTCCCGCGCCGCCACGAACACCGATCCGGACGAGTCCACCGCAATCCCGTTCCCCTCATCAAACCCGTTCGCCGGGCCGTCGAATACCTCATAGGGATCCGGTGGCGCCAGAGATGACGGGCACGGTTCGTACGGCGGAACGATGGTGACGCCTCCGATCGTCAGCATTCCGGTGGACAACGGGAACCCCGCATTGGCATCCGCTCCCGACGCCGAGACACTGAACGTGAGCGTCCCGGGTGTGGACCCCGCCGTGTAGACCCATGTGAACGTCTTCGCTCCCCCGCTGCCTGAAAGCGTGAACGGCCCGGCCGGACTTGGCCCCAGTTGCCGGAACGCAGATGCCCCCGTCACAATCGCCGCCGGCGCCCCCTTGACCCCGCTGGCGTTGGCCTCCCCGACATCAGTTACGGTCAGCGTCAGGATTACGGCATCTCCTGGATATGCCGTCGTCGGCTGAATCGCAACAGCTCCCGTTAGCAGACCAGGATTCTGGATTGGGATTGCACCTGTCGAAGTTGAAATGACAGTCGCTGAAACAACCGTGTCAAATCCGGTTGCTGTGCCTGAGAAGTTGACGACCCCCGAACCTGTCGCCGAACAGGTCCAAGTGAACATGAACGACTGGCCAGCCCCAAGGTATGCGGTCGCTCCCGGTGTCGGGCCAGCTAAAATTACTCCGCCCCCCCCGCTCGGCATCACCTCCAATTGTGCTTGCAGCAGCACCAGCTGATTGCAGCCGACATTAGTCACCGTCTGAACTGCGGAAAAGACTTGTCCTACGCTCACGGAACTATTTGGGAAAGAGATTACTGACGACAGCAACGTTGGCGCGGGTGCATAGCTCCTAATCCGCCAATCGGCAAACGAAGTTCCGCTCAATTCGCTTCCAGCCACATAGATATTCCCCGCAGAATTCACCACCACGGCATGAGCCACATCGGTTGAATGACCAGGTCCGTCGTAGTCCGTGCTGGACAGTAGCTGCGTTAGAGTCGCATCGAGAATACGTATCCGCCAGTTGACTCCCCCAGTAACCCCTGTACCTCTGCCAACCACAACAATATTTCCGGAGGGAGTTATTCCGACCGAGCGAGCGTCGTCTCCCAAGTCAGCGGGATCGCTAAAGCCGGTCGCTGAAAGAATGGCACTCAGAGTGGAGTTGTAGCGGAATACATGGCCCTCGCCTGCCACGATAATACTTCCCGACCCATCAACAATAATAGAGCTTGGAGCCTGTCCTCCACCAGGCCCCACATAGACTGTGCACGACAAAAGGGTCGTAAGGGTGGGATCGTACATGCGGACAGTCCAAGTTGCTATTGCTCCTGCAGCTGACTGATATCCCCCCACGATGATATTTCCCACTCCATCCACTGCCACCGCCCTCGCATCGTCATCACCGCCGATTGCACCGTCGAAAGTTGTCGACGAGATCAGTGCGGTAAGAGTTGCGTCGTATTTCCGTATCACCCAATCTGGAGTTCCGCCGATTCCATTTTCAAAGCCCACAACGACAACATTACCGGCTTGGTCCAGCGCAACCCCGTTCGCAAAGTCATAAGTCCAAGTGGTGCTACTTCCGTTGAATTCCGTTGATGACAATAAAGAGGTTAGATTGGGATCGTACTTATTCACGAGCCAGTCGATTCCTCCCGAACTGCCGGGTCCGTATCCCGCAACGTATACGCTCCCGGAACTATCAATCGCCACCGATGCAGGCTGATTGAAGACTCCACCCCCAACCACGGGTCCATCGAGCCTCGAAATGAGGATAGATAATGTCGGGTCCCATCTCTGAATTGACCAACTGCCACTGGCCGCGCCGGTTTGTTGAAATCCAGCCACAACTACATTTCCATCCGGAGCCACAGCTATGGCGTATGCTTCGTCATAGCCATTGAAGGAGCCGTTGAATGATGTGGTTCCTGTCAGGACCATTGGACACGCCGCCAACCCATACCATGTTGGCATGGTCAATACAGCCAGAGTAGCCATACACGTGTGTGAAATCTTCATAGAGTTGTGCATGCGGGTGTGGTCTAAACTCCCAAATCCGATTATCGCAGGCGGTCGTCGGCCTCCTGAAACCCTTTGTACATATCGTCGGGATCGTCCATGACCGGCGAGAGGCCGATGCCCTTCCAGTTGAACCGGCGGTCGAAGGGCTTGAAGGCGAGGTCGGGGTCGAAGAGACGCTTGTCCGGCACCAGCGCCGCGTAGGGCGTCGAATCTGGGGTGGCAGCGAAAATATCGGCGGGCAGGGAGGCTGCGGCATCGAACTGGTTCAAGGGGGGCAGGCCCAGGGAGGTGAAAATCAGCTTCATCACCGACCCAAAGTCCATGAGCGTGTGGGACACGTAGTGCTTCTTCACCATGGGGCCCATGAACATGATGACCGACCGGTGGGCCTCGAGATGGTCCCGGCCACCCTGCGGGTCGTCCTCCGCCACGATCACAAGCATGTCCTTCCACCACCGGGAATGGGACAGCGTCTGGATCACCCGGCCCAGCGCCAAGTCGTTGTCGGCCACGTACGACTCGGAGAACGGGTACCCGGCATCCGGATCCTCGCCCGCCATGTGGTCCTGGGGCAGGACCATCGTGATGACCTGCGGAAACTCCTCCTTCCCGCTCTCCCACCGGTCGCGCAGGTCGTTCTCGAACATGTCCACCCGGTACTGGTCCGGGATCGCCATGTTGAAGGTCGGGAAGGTGCGGGAGGTCCGGTCGAAGAGCGGCTTGGGCAGCGGCCAGCTCACCGCCATCCGGATGCCGGTCTCCTTGCAGAACCGCTCCTCCAGCGCCGCCGGCAGCTCGATCCCGAACCCGAAGTTCCAGAACGAGATGTGGTGCCGGTCCAGGTGCTCCCACAGGGCCCCCGCCTCGTTGTAGTCCTCCGGGAAGATCGCCGCGCTGGAGCCCGCCACGTAGTGCCGGCCCGGGGCAGGGCTGAAGGGGTTCTCGTTCATGTCGGACCGCGCGTTCACCTCGACCCATTCGTTGGGATACACGCCCACGACCCACCGGTGGCCGGTGTTGGACTGGTCGGAGTCGCAATGAAAGTTGTCGCTGATCGCGAACCGGTCGGCCAACGCTTGATGGTTGGGCGTCACATCCACGTGTTTCAGGACGCGCTTGCCCTTGTCCCCTTTGAGGTCCCGATGCACCCCAAGTGACGCCAGCGTGGGGTCACCGGCCACATCCGGCCGCTGGCCGAAGACCTGGTCGAAGGACCGGTTCTCCTTCACGATGAAGACAACGTGCTTGACCGGCGGGAGGGCGGCCGCAGCAGGCACTTTCCGCACCGTGTTCGCGACGACCTGCGCGGTCAGCTTCGCCAATCCCGCCGCATCCGGCACCGGGACGACCTGGAAGAGCCCCTGCATGATGTACCCCGGGTGCGCGCCGCGTTTGGGCGTTGTGAACCCCTTGCCGCCGTTGGGGCCCGACCCCATGCCCTTCGCGCTCGAGACGAAGAGCCGCGTGCCGTCGCGCGAGACCGCAACGTTTGAGCAGAACCACCCGGCCGGGATGTATCCGAGCAGGGTGCGCCCGACCGGGTCAACCACCGCCACCGCGTTCAATCCCGCGCACGCCGCGTACAGCCGGGTTTCGTCCGTGGAGAGCGCAATCTCGAATGGCAGGACCCCGCGCAGGTGCTCCATGCCCGGGACGGTCAGCGGGATCTCCGCCAGGATCTTCCCGTCGGCCTGGTTGACCACGGAGATCGTGTCGTTGGTGGCGTTCGCGACATACACCACCGACTCCCCGATCGCGACGCTGGCCGGGCTCGCGCCACCGACCGTGATGATCCCCTCCCGGTCCGCGCCGACCAGCCACCCGGTCTTGATCTTCGCCTCGACCTCGCCGGTCACCAGGTTCACCTTGAAGACCGACATCCCGTCCGGATGGTTCGGGCTCCCCAGGCCGGGCACCTTGAGCCCCTCGGCCGTCGTTCCTTCCTCCGCCTCGCGGGACGGGATCCCGTAGGCGGGATACACCAGCCCGGTCGAGGTCCGCGTCGCCTCGGTCACGCCCGGCAGCGTGGGGTAGTCGAACATTCCGACATGGCAGACCCACGCGTGGGTGCCGTCCGGAGTAAGACGCACCGCGAACGGCTGCCGGCCGATCCGGACCGAGCGGGTCACGGTGCGGGAAGCCACGTCCACTACCGCCAGCCGGTTGTTGGCCCGGTCCAGCGCCACCAGCGTCTTCTCGTCCGCGGTCAGGGCGAAGTCCCCGGTGAAACTCTCCCAGTACGGCGTCGCGTTGAGGTTGATCGTCCCGAGCCGCTTCCGGGTCTTGAGGTCGGCAATCGCGATCGCCCCGTTCTCCGACTCCCCCAGATAGAGCCGCCTCCCATCCGGTGAGAGCGCGCTCCCGAGATAGGTGCCCCACCCCAGCCAGTCCGGCCCCTTGCCGCCATCGGGTGGGATCGGGGTCATCGTCAGCTCCGGCCTGAGGTGGATCAAGTCCAGATTCCACGTGCCGAGCAGCGCGATGGTGGATTCGTCCGCGCTCACCGCCATGCACCAGTTGTACGACCGGGTGCGCAGGAACTTCCCGGCGGGCGTCACCTTGCGGCCGTTGACCAGCACGGCCTCCCTCGGCCCGATGGACGGCCGCCCCTGCGTGACCGGCGGCGCAAACTCCGCCGCCGCCAGCGCGGCGACCAGGACGAGGACAAGGGACGTATATGATATTATGCTTTTCTCGCGGCGAGAAAAGCATAATATCATATACGTCCCCCCTCAGCCGCCTGACTTGAGAATCGCAGTTCCGCTCGCGAGGCCGCGGGCGGTGGCCCGGAGGGTGATCGGGCCGGGCGTGGTCGAAGACTGGAGGAGCACGCCGCAGAGGCCGTTGAAGGCGTGGCGCCGGGTGGCGCGATCCGGCTCGTGGCTGGAGGGATTGCCATTCCCCACCCCGAGGATCGTGCCGCCGGAGACGGTGAACTGCACCTCGTTGTTCGCCGTGGGCACCACCCGGCCTTTCGCGTCCACAATCTCGACACGCACGACGGCAACATCGACGCCGTCCGCGGTGAGATCAGCCCGGTCGGGCACCAGCCGGATCGCGGCCGGTTTGCCGGTGGTCTCGACGGTTTCAGACGCGGCCTCGACGGTGCCGTTGAACCCCTTGATCACCAGCGTCCCCGGCTCGTACGGCACCTCCCAGTCCACGTGGCCGTATTTCGGCATGGGCTTGGCGCCCACGCTCCTGCCGTTGACGAACAGTTCGACCCGCTCGGTGTTGCCGTAGCACCGGACCGGGACGGGTTTCCCCGCCGGCTTGCCCTCGGCGTTCCAGTGCGGGAAGACGTGGACGGACGGCGCGTTCCCCCACCACGCCCGGTAGTAGAACGCATCGTCCTTGGGGAACCCCAGCGTGTCGAGGAACCCGAAATGGGAGGAAATGCACGGCCAGCCGTACGGCGTCGGCTCGCCGCGGTAATCGAACCCGGTCCAGACGAAGGTGCCCGCCACGAAATCGCGCTCCGCCACCATCCGCCAGCAATACTCGGTGTTGCCGTTGAACGAGGAGACGAATCCCGCCGTGGTGTCCGACCAGTACACGCCCCGCGTCGTGGTGGTGCTGTGCGACTCGGTCGAGACCATGGGCATCGTCGGGTGCGCCCGGTGGAAGTCGTCGTACCCCTCGGGGTTGTAGTTGGTGCCCTGCACGTCCTCGACGGTGGTCAGCCCCTTGCCCCAGGCGTTGCGCTGGTTCATCGCGGACGTCACCGGCCGGGTGCCGTCGAGGTTCCGGAGCATGTCGCGGATCTCCTTCCCCTGCTTGGCCGCCAGCTCCGTGCCCTGGTTCCACTCCTCGTTGCACGTGGACCAGATCACGATGGACGGGTGGTTGCGGTCCCGCCGGACCATCGCCTCCACCTGCCCCAGGATCTCGTCGGTGTCGCCCAGGTGCCGGTTCTCGTCCATGACCAGCATCCCCAGCCGGTCGCAGGCATCGAGCAATTCCGGAGTCGGCGGGTGGTGCGAGCACCGGTACGCGTTCGCGCCCCACGCCTTGAGCGTCCGGATCTTGTACGCGTTGAGGGCATCCGGCAGCGCCACCCCGACGCCGGCGAAGTCCTGGTGGTTGCAGGTCCCCTTGAGCTTGACCGGCTTCCCGTTGAGGAGGAAGCCCCGGTCGGGGTCGAACCGGATGGACCGGATGCCGAACCTCGTCTCGACCCGGTCGGCCTCCCGCGCGCCGTCGCGCACCGTCGTGACCAGCGTGTACAGGGACGGGGTCTCCGGCGACCAGAGCGCCGGCGCTGCCACCCGGGCCACGACCTCGACCCGGCTCAGCCCCGCGTCCGACATGGCGCTCCACACCTGCTTGCCGGCGGGATCCAGGATCACGTTCTCCACCGCCGGGTGTTCCGCCGTGGCCACGTTCATCGCGACGGTGATGCGGACGGCCGCCTGGGCGGCGGTGACGTCCTCGCTGCGCACGAAGATTCCCCACGGCTCCACGTGCACCGGATCCGTGATGACGAGCCGGACGTGCCGGTAGATCCCGCCGCCCTCATACCACCACCCCTCGTTGGCCGTGGCGTCGGTGCGCACGGCCAGGACATTCGGCTTCCCCGGCGCGAGCGCGTCCGTCACGTCGAACCGGAAGCTCGTGTACCCGCTCTGGTGGCGCCCGAGCAGCGCGCCGTTGAGGAAGACGACGCTGTCCCGGTACACGCCGTCGAACTCGAGCCAGCACCGCTGCCCGGCGCCGGCCGGAGGAGGCGTAAACGTGCGCCGGTACCACCCCACGCCGTGCGGCTGCGAGCCGTGGCCGGTATCCCCCTTGGGATCGAACGGCTGCTCCACCACGTAATCGTGCGGGACATCCACCCGCCGCCATGCGGCATCGTCGTACCGGGCCGCCGCTGCGCGGGGCGCGACAAGCTGTGCCGCCCCGTCGTAGAGCGTCGCGGGCCCGATCCGTCCCGGCCCGCCGCCGGAGTTTTCCACGAGCACGAGCAGCACATTCGGCCCGGCGGCCTTCCATGCCGCGCCCAGTTTCATCTCGAACGGCTCGTTCCACCCGTCGTGCCGGCCGATGCGCGTCCCGTTCAGGTAGACCATCCCGTTGTCGTCCACCATCGAAAACCAGATGGCGGGCGCCTTCAGCTTCGAGGCCGGGAAGGTGGTGCGGAACCAGCCGAACGTCTTCGCGCCGTTGAACGCGTCCTCATCCACCGCCACCGCCCTCCACCCGGTCGCGGACTCCGCGGGGACGGGGATCGTGAGGGGGTCCGTGCCTCCCTCCACGCCCGGGACCGGGAGGAACTGCCACCGCGCCACCGGGGTGCCGGCGGGCAGGAGAGAGAAGGGCGCGGGGTCGCCCAGGTGGAACCGCCACCCCCGGTCCAGGGACACGGATTCACGGGCCCCGGCGCTCCCGGCCATCCCGGCCAGGACCAGGCCCGCCAGCATCGTCCGCCGCAGGATCACCGTCCGCTCCACGCCGGCATCATAGCTCGCCGGCCGCCGCGATCATCGCCGCGTACGCCCGGGCCGCCCGGTCCACCTGGTCCAGCTCGATGTACTCGTCCGGCGTGTGCGCCTGCGCGGTGGAGCCGGGGCCGAACAGGACGCACGGGATGCCCGCCGCCTTGAAAATGCCCGCGTTCGAGCACCACGGGGCGCTGCCGAACTCCGCCGCGCCCAACGCCGCGCGGCAGCCCGCGGCGGCCAGCCGGGCCACGGGCGCCTCCGGTCGCTCCTCGAACGCCGGGTACCGGTTCAATTCCGTGAACTCGACGTCCAGCCCCGCCAGCGCCGCCCGCACCTCCGCCGTCGCCGCCTCCGCCGTCTCGCCGGGCACCAGCCGCCGGTCCACCTCGATCTCGCACCGGTCCGGCACCACGTTGAGCTGCGTCCCGCCGCGGATCGTCCCGATACTGAGCGTGGGCGCGCCCAGCACCGGGTGGGGACGGGACGCCAGCGTCGCCCGGTAGGCGCCGTCGAGCCGGGCGATTACGGCGGTCATGGCGACGATGGCGTTGACCCCGCGGTCCGGGGTGGAGCTGTGGGCCGACCGGCCGCGGGTCGCGATGCGCCAGCGCACCGCACCCTTGTGCGCGGTGTAGATCCGCAGCTCCGTCGGCTCACCCACGATCGCCGCATCCGGCCGCAGGCCGAGCGCCCGGGCCCCGGTGGCGCCGATCTCCTCGTCGCACGTGGACACCAGCCAGGTGGTGACGGGAAACGGCCGGCCGGCATCGAGGAACCGCCGGATCCCGAGGAGCATCGCGGCCAGCGGCCCCTTGTCGTCGCACGCGCCCCGGCCGTAGAGGCGGCCGCCCTCCACCTTCCCCCCGAACGGGGGCACGGTCATGCCCGCCACCGGCACCGTGTCGCTGTGGGCCTCGAACATGACGGACCGGCGGTCGTCCGCGCCGCGGAATTTCGCCGTGAGGTTGGGCCGGCCGGGGTGCACCTCGGTCACCTCGACCTCGGCGCCCCAGGACCCGAGCAGCTCCTTGAGCAACGCCGCCATCCGGCCCTCGCCACGGGTCCCGTCCACCGGCCCCTCGACGGGATTGACACTGGGGCACGCCACCAGCCGGCCCAGCAACTCCGCCGCGTTCATGCTGGCTCGCCTATCGGCGCGGCAGGCGGGGGAAGATCAGGCCGGACGGCCCAGGGCCTTGGCGAGGCGGGGGATGAAGACGCCGGCGTACCCGTCACGCAGGACGCGGCCGAACCGGTCCGTGGACAAGCCCGGCGCGGGGTCGAACTCCAGCGCCTCCATCCCGAATCCCGAGACCGCCACGGCTTCGTAGAGGGCGGAGGCGTACCGGGACTCGTCCACATCGAACAACTTGTCCAGCGTGGCGAAGGCCGCCCGCTCCCCCTCGCCGAACTCGAACGCCGCGAAGACCCGGTCCTTGAACTGGTCGGGAGTCATCCGGACGCTGCCGAGGATCTTCGCGTGGTCGTCGTTGCGCACGAAGACGCTGAGGTGGAACATCGCGAGCAGCCGCATCAGGGCGTGCGCCCCTTCCGGCGTCAGCCGGGCCACGTGGACCCCGAACGGGTTGGCGGCCACGTTGCCGTACCAGTCGCCGAAGATGAGGCGGTCGAGCATGGACGCGGCGCTCTCCGCGCACACGTCGGCCCAGCCCCCGGTCAGCCGGGTGAACCCGCCGCCCGCCAGGACGCCGCGCACCCGGTCCAGCGGCCCGGCCACGAACGCGGCCCGCTGGGCGGAGGCCCGCTTCGCCGCCTCCATGAAGTCCCCCGCACGCACCATGACCCCATCCTCGCAGGCGGCGGCGCGCGGTTCAAACGGCGGCTCTGATAGATTGCTTCATGCGCCGGAAACTCATCATCACCGGGGCCGCGGGACGGATCGGCCAGATGTTCATCGCGGCCCACCGCGCGGCCTGGGACATCACCGGGTTCGACCGCGTGACCCCCGCCCACGTGGACCGGGCCGTCACGGCCAACCTGACGGACCTCGACGCCCTGACGGAGGCGGCCCGGGGATGCGAGGCCATGATCCATCTCGGGGCCCACCCCAACCACCACCCGGACTACACGGGCGTGATCGTCCCCAGCAACCTGGTGGGCACGCGCAACGCCTTCGAGGCCGCCGCCCGGGCCGGGGTCCGGCGGGTCGTCTTCGCCTCGACGGTCCAGACCGAGTTCGGGTGGGGCGAGGGGGTCAAGGTCAGCGTGACCATGCCGGCCAAGCCCACCAACTACTACTCCGCGGGCAAGCTGTTCGGGGAGCACCTCGGCTTCCTGTACGCCCGCGACCGCGGGCTGTCCGTGGTCTGCCTGCGGCTGGGCGGCTGCGTCGGCGTCGAGCGCGAGCAGGTGATGTTCGAGAACGGCGAGGCGCCCGCGGACATCGCCCTGCTCTCCCACGACGCCGTCGAGATCCTGCGGCGGGCGGTGGAGACGCCGGGGCTCACCTACGAGGTCCTGCCGGCGTACAGCCACAACGCGCTGGCCATCAAGGACCTCGAGCCGCTCCGGCGGGTGCTCGGGTTCGTCCCGCAGCCGGACCCCCGGATCGGCCGGCCGCCCGCCGAGGACCCCGCCCGCCCGAAGCGGTCCGACGTGAAGGCCCTGCTCGAGGCGGCGGCGGGCGGCGACGCCGCGGCGGTCGCCGCGCTCCTGGACGCCGACCCGC